>CADAPX010000001.1 GCA_902789925.1 Oscillospiraceae bacterium
GGATATGATGTTCACAGGCTGGTTGAAAAAAGGAAGTTGATACTTTGCGGCCAAAACATAAAATATGACAAAGGATTGCTTGGCCATTCGGATGCTGATGTTGCGACGCATGCTTTGATAGACGCAATTTGTGGGGCTGCTTCGTTTGGTGATATAGGTCGCTTATTTCCAGACACAGATGAGAAGTATCGCGGAATTAGCAGTTTAAAACTTCTTGAAGTTGTTGCAAAAAAACTAGAAAATTCAAAATATAAAATATCAAACATAGATTTAACAATTATTGCTCAATCTCCAAAACTTTCAAAATATATTGACTGTATGAAAAATAATATATCCGGAGTCTTAAAAATAGAAAATAATCAAATAAATATCAAAGCAACGACGGAGGAAGGTTTGGGTTATACAGGGAGTAATAAAGGAATAGCTGCGCACTGTGTTGTTTTAATATACAATTCGTAATATGTTTTCACGAATTTTGTGGATTGTGGCATATTATAAATTAATGAGGCATTCAAAAATTGTCTCAATTCATGTTATTTTTAAAGCATGTTAGTAAAAAAATGTGTGCTGTGATATATAATGCAGGCAGATGAAGAAAAGAGGCGTTAGTTAATTTGAATAAAAATTTAAACTCAGATTGCATATTAATCGAAATATCTTCAATCACCCTGGCTGAAAAAGCAAAAAGAATTTTAAAGTCTAATGGAATACGTTCGGAAATTCGTCGTTCAGGAAAAGGGCTGGACGGTTGTGGATATCAGTTAAAGATAGTTGGCGACATAAAAAGAGCTCAAGCTTTGATTTCAAGCGCCAGAATACCGACTCACGGATCGTCTAGTTGCTGGAAACAATGATTTATTTTGACAATGCTGCGACAACATACCCAAAGCCAGAAACGGTTTCAAAGTCGATTGCAACGGCAAATGTGCGGTATGGAGGAAATCCTGGCAGGAGCGGCCATAAGCTTTCACTGAAAACCGCAGAACGTGTATATTCAGTTCGAGAAGCGGCCGCTTTATTTTTTGGCGCAGAACCTGAAAATGTTGTTTTCACAAGCAATTGCACCGGCGCTTTAAACACTGTTATCTATGGTTTGTTTGAAAGAGGAAAAACCATTATAACCTCAAATTTGGAACACAACTCGGTCAGCCGCCCAGTATATAATATATTAAAAAGTGGGGACATTCGGTGGATACAGGTCGATGTTCACAAAAAGAATGATTTTGAAATAGTTGAAAGTTTTGATAAAAATATATCATCAGATTGCTGCTTGGTTGTTTGCGCCCACGCTTCAAACGTCACAGGCCAGCTGCTTCCAGTTGAGAGAATATATCAAATTTGCAGATCAAAAGGGATCCCATTTGCGATTGATGTTGCGCAAACTGCGGGAGTTTTTCCGACAAAAGTTGGCGTTCACGCAGACATTTTGTGCGCTTCAGGTCATAAAGGACTATATGGGCCTATGGGAACGGGGCTTTTAGTTTTAAATGGGGATTTTTTGCCAAAACCTCTAACTCAAGGGGGAACAGGGAGCTCTTCAATTTCGCTTGAGCCTTTAAAAATTCCGCCAGACTACTATGAATCCGGAACCATAAATGTCCCTGGGATTATTGGGCTTGGAGAGGGGCTGAACTTTGTTAAATGCAATGGCATTTCAAACATTCGAAATCATGAGCTTGGGCTTTGCAAATTGGCTTTAAACCAGCTTCGTCGCGCAAATGTTTTGATATATACGGATGACTACTTTAAATGCGCTCCAATATTTTTGTTTAATTTTAAAAACATTTCGTGTATGGACGGGACAAAAATGCTGAGTGATATGGGATTTGCGGTTCGTGGAGGAATTCACTGCGCCCCTAGCGCACACAAAATGCTTGGAACTTTGCCAGAAGGAGCCATTCGTTTTTCACCATCTATTTTCAATAATAAAAGCCAGGTTTTGAGTTTTTGTCGAGCTATTAAGAAAATTTCAAACAAAGTGAAATAATGAACGTATTTAAAAAGTCACATGATATGGAATTTTAGTCGTATTTTTGTGACTTTTTTGTTTTGATTTTTGCATTGCTTTTGGGAACGAATTTGAGGGTGGGTTGAATTACATATAGTAATATCATTAATAAGCCATCTTGTTTTAGTAGAGGCTCTCAAGGAACCCCTCGAGGACATTAGCCTACCAGTTGTTAAGTGTGAATGGAAAAAGCCGGGCATTTTACATTAGTTCAACCTACACAGTTGATGGTCTCATGGCGGCGCTTGAAGAAGCTTTTGCATGGATTTTTGGGGACGAATTCGAGGACGGTTTGATTTACAAATAGTACTATCATTGGAAAGCCAGCTTTTTAAACAGAGGAAGTTGAGGGGACAAATATAACCCAAACCTAAAAAGCCAACTGATTTTTTATAATTTTTGACTTGTTTCTTTTCAAACAAATTGGTATAATTTATATTATGTGGTTTTGCTTTAGAATATTTTTCTGGATTTGAGCGGAGTGGATTATTATGAATTTGATTTTTAAAAGAATTGGTTTGAGATTTTTGAGTTTTTGCGTGATATTTTGCGTTTTATTTTTGACGTCTGGATGCGGCGGCGGGGGAGCTGGAAAGGTTTTGGGTTTCAGTTTGGCGACCGCTCCCGAAAACCTAGACCCCCAAACAGCCTCTAATTCAAGCGCCATAACAATAGTCAATAACATATTCGAAGGCCTATACAGGCGGACTCTGGATAATAAATTTGAGCTTGGAGCAGCCAAAAATGTTGACATCAGCCCAGACGGAAAAACATATACATACACGATAAAAGATGACTTGAGCTGGAAATATTATAATTCTGAAAGCAAGATGGAGGATGGAACGGTTGTTGATTTTAAAGTGACGGCGGATGATTTTTTATTTGCTTTTCAAAGGCTGATGGATCCCGATGTCCAGACGCCATATTCTTCAAACTATTATTTTATTAAAAATGCAAAAAGCGTTAAAGAGGGAAGAAAGCCGCCAAGCAGCCTGGGAGTTCGAGTTAATCAAGAGGGGCAGCTTGTGATTGAAATAGAGCGAAAAACTCCGCTTATGGAAGAGCTTTTGGCTTCTGCTCCCGCAATGCCTTGCAACAGGGAATTTTTTAGATTGACAAGGGGAAGGTATGGCGTCAAAGGGGCAATGCTTTTGTCTAATGGGCCGTATTACGTTCACATGTGGCAAAACACGGATGATGCTAGGAAAGTTCGGCTAAAGGCGAATGAAAAATACTATGATCGTGATAAAATTTCGATTTTGGGAATTAATCTAACAGTCCGCGGAAAAACAGAAGCGTTTGAACTATATCGCAAAAACGACATAGACACGGCAATAATCAGCTATGACCAGCTTAAATCGGCAAAAATTCCGCAAAATTTAACTAAACCTTTTCAAAACAGCGTGGTTGGAATTGGCCTGAATCAGTCCAGCAAATATTTTGAAAATGAAAAAATTCGAAAAGCTCTGGCCATGGCGATTGATCGAGAGCAGCTGCAAAATTTGCTTAGGGAGGATCAATCGATTGCATGGGCGCTTGTCCCGAATTCTGTGACGATCGGAAGCGAAAACTATAGGGAAGCTTCGGGGGACTTTGCTGTCCCGGCCTATAACCCAGAAAAAGCCAAGGATCTTTTAAAGCAGGGGATTTCGGAGCTTAAATCAGGTTATATTGGAGCAAGCCTGAATTCAGTTTCCATTTTGGTTGACGAGGAAAAATATTCTGCGCTTGATCAAATACTTCAAACATGGCAAAAGCAGCTGGGAATTTTTATGCAAATTGACGCCCAGCCCAAGGAAAATTATTTAAAAAAGCTGAAAAATGGCGAATTTGACTGTGTATTAATGACAATAAGCAGCGATTCAGACACTCCGTCGTCTGTTTTAAACAAATTCTCAAAAGAGTCTTCTTTTAATCATATAAACGCAAATCTTTCAGGATATCAAGAAATTTTAAACAGCGCATCTTTACAGGAAGATTTTGAAGCTATGTCGAATAAATATCTGGAGGCTGAAAAATTTATTTGCTATTCTGGAAATTTTATGCCTATTTATTACCAAACTGAATATTTTGTCTGGCAAAACAATTTAAAAGATCTCATATTCGACCCAGGAAGCAAGCAACTATACTATATGTATGCTCGCAAAGAATAAAATGACCATTTGTTTTAAAATCTAATCATTCAACTGTTACAGATTTTGCCAGGTTTCTTGGCCGATCAACATCACAGCCTCGCAAAACTGCGGTGTGGTATGCAAAAAGCTGCAAAGGGACAATTGAACATAGAGGTGTGAAAATATCCATATTGCTTGGAATTTTAACAACTAGGTCGGTTAAAGATTTGTCTATTGGAGAATTTTCGTTGCATATCAAAACAACTTTGGCGCCGCGGGCTTTGACTTCTTTTAGGTTGCTGATGGTTTTTGCGTATAGATCATCCTGGGTTGCGATCGCGATAACCGGTGTGTTTTCTTCGATCAGGGAGATTGTTCCATGTTTGAGCTCGCCAGCAGCATAGGCTTCGCTGTGGATATATGACAGTTCTTTAAGCTTGAGCGAGGCTTCGAGGGATATGCAGTAGTCAACGCCTCTTCCTATGAAAAAAACATCTTTTGAATTTTGAAAAATATTCGAAAGTTTTAGGATTTGATCGTCAGTTTCAAGGGTTTTTTCAATTTTGTTGGGAATATCCCGCAATTTTTCACACAATTTGTAGCATTCATTATCAGAAATTTTTTCAAAAACATTTGCAAGCTTAATTGCAAGCAGATATAGCGCAACCATTTGAACAGTGAATGCTTTGGTTGACGCAACGGAAATTTCAGGGCCTGCGTGGGTGTATAGGACGCTGTCGGCCTCCCGCGCAATTGACGAGCCGACGACGTTGACAACAGCCAGCGTTAAAATGTTTTTTTCTCGAGCGAGCCTCAAAGCTGCCAGGCTGTCGGCGGTTTCTCCGGATTGTGAAATTATTACTATTAAATCCTCTTTGGAAATTATTGGGTTTTTATATCGAAATTCGGATGCTATTTCAACTTCAACCGGGATTTTGGCAAGCTTTTCTATGATATATTTTCCAACCATGCCCGCGTGCATCGCCGTTCCGCAAGCAACTATGTGAATTTTTTTAAGGCTTTTGAGTTTTTTATCAGATAAGTTTTTTATTTTCAACTCCAACCTGTCGCCGTCAAAATGAAGCCCCATACACCTTTTTGCAGCTTTGGGCTGTTCAAAAATTTCTTTGAGCATAAAGTGGCTAAAGCCATTTTTTTCAGCAGATTCAACGTCCCAATCGACTGTTTGGATCTTTTTTTGAATTTTATTTTTTTGCAAATCAACAACTTTGACGGAATCTTTAGTCAAAATTGCGATTTCGCCCTGATCTAGAAGCATATATTTTTTAGTGTGTTTGATGATTGCGGGAACATCCGACGCAATAAAATTTTCAGATTTTCCAACTCCAATGATTAAGGGGCTGTTTTTGCGGATGGCGTAGATTTTATCGGGTTGATCTTCAAAAAGAATTCCCAAAGAATATGAACCTTCAAGCTTTTTTGAGGCCTCGATGATGGCTTGAACTGGGTCTTTGTCATATAAAAAGTCCAAAAGCGCCGCAACAATTTCCGAATCAGTTTCGGTTTTGAAAATATAATTTTTTTCGGCCAGAAATTGCTTAATTTGCAGGTAGTTTTCGATTATTCCGTTGTGGACAATAGTGACTCTTCCCTGGGAATGGGGATGTGAATTTAAGTCTGAGGGCTTTCCATGGGTTGCCCAGCGGGTATGCCCAATGCCGCATGTTCCGTTAAGTGGTGAGTTTTTTTCAATATATTCTTTTAAATTATTTAATTTTCCGCATTTTTTCATTATAGATATATTATTTTCGTTAAATATGGCAATCCCAGCAGAATCATATCCGCGATATTCCAGGCGACTTAAGCCGTCTAAAATGCATTCCACACAATTAGATTTACCAACATATCCGACAATTCCACACATTATACTTTTCATTTCCTTTCTAAAACTAATGGGATGACGAAATCAACAGCCACTTTACAACGCAAATTTGCGCATTGCTTTTTTTGACTGTCTATCGACCAATCGTCAAAGCCGGGAGGGCAGCCGCTTAAAAATTTGATTAAACCTTTGTCTTAAAAATTGGAAAAAGTCCAAAATCGATCCAGCGAGCCCAGCGCTATTTTTTATGTTTTGCCGCTAAATTTTTTTAGCTCAAAAAGCAATCACATTCTACATTTTACACGTTAATTTGTCATATGTCAAACCAATATTTTTCACGTTTGGTTTAATTTTTTGATGCAAATCAAGTGATACTAGGTGTATGATCGGTTTTTCGAAAATATGCGAATCTTTCGATTAATTTCTTGCAAATTAGTCAAGTTTGTATCCTTTAGATAAAAAAACACATTCGTATTTGGCATTATTTTTAAAGTTTGAATTTAAGCTTGAAGTTGCTTAGTGAAACTGGGTTTTAAAAATAAAAATAAAATATTTTTTTTGAAAAATAATTTTTAATTTATCTTTCAAGCCAAGCTCAAAAAAACCGATGAAACAGGGGAATATTGCGAATTGGTATGCCTTATTTTTTTGTTACATTTGGTATGCTAATCGTTTGATTATACATTTTGTTTTTTGAGTTTAAATTTTTCGAGCTTTTTTGCTATTGATTTTTTTATTTGCTTGGGTTATAATTGGTTTGCGTTGGTTTGAAGTGGGTTAGGGTGGTTGGATTGATTCTCGCTCTTCTTGTTTTAAAAGGAGGTCTTTTGCGGTGTTGATTGGGGAACATAGTCATTTAATTGACGCCAAAGGACGACTTAACTTTCCGTCTAAAATGAGGGAAGTTTTTGGAGACCGGTTTATCGTCACTCGTGGATTTGATCGCTGTTTGAATGTATACTCGTTGCAAGAATGGTTTAGATTAGAAAATAGCATTAAAGACCTCCCTCGAAACAAAAGGCGCGATATTGAGCGGTTTTTCTTTTCTGGAGCGATTGAAGTTGTTCCAGATAAACAAGGAAGAATTGTCATATCCCCCACTTTGAGAGAGTATGCCCAGCTTGAAAGAAACATTGTTGTTGTTGGAGCTTCAGACCACGCTGAGATCTGGGATGAGGCGGCTTGGAAAAAGGAATTTGACAAGTTGTCTCCAGAATCTATAACGAAAATTATGGACGATCTTGATTTTTAACCAACTTCTTCGTTTTTTTGAAAGGGGATGAAAAAAATTGAGATTTTTTCTCACAATCCTGTTTTGCTAAAAGAGTGTGTTGAAGGCCTGGAAATCAAGCCTGAAGGGACATATGTTGACGCAACGGTTGGAGGAGCTGGCCATTCGATTGAGATCGCAAGAAAGCTCGAAAGCGGGAAATTGTTTGCGTTTGACAGGGATCCCGATGCTGTTTTGGTTTCAAAAAAAAGGCTCTCTTCATATCCGGCTTTTGTTATAAATTCGAATTTTTGCGAGATGAAAAAGCGCCTTGAATCCAGGGGAATTCGCGAGGTTGACGGAATTTTAATAGACTTGGGAGTTTCTTCATATCAGCTTGATAATCCAAAAAGAGGCTTTTCATATAGACATGACGGCGCTTTAGACATGCGCATGAGCAAACAGGGGGTGACGGCAGCTGAAATTGTCAATAAATTTTCCGAAGAAGAATTAATTGAGATTTTGAAAAAATATGGCCAGGAGAGGTTTGCAAGGTCTATAGCTGCAAACATTGTTAAAAGAAGGTCTCAAAAATTAATCCAAACAACCCTGGATTTGGCAAACATAATAAAATTTTCTATTCCTGCAAAATTTCGAAGAAACAAGAATCCGTGTAAAAAAAGTTTTCAAGCAATTCGAATAGCTGTTAATGGCGAGCTAGAAAGCCTGGAAATCGGGCTTGAGGCCTCGTTTGATCTGCTAAAAGCCGGAGGGAGGCTTCTGGTGATAACCTTTCATTCGCTTGAGGATCGGCTGGTTAAACAAAAATATAAAATTTGGAGCAGGGGGTGTGTGTGTCCTCCGAAATCCCCGATATGTGTGTGTGGGAATGTTCCTTTGGCAAAACTAGTAAATAAAAAAGCAATCAGGCCCAGCGACTTGGAAATTGCAACTAATCCAAGAAGCAAGAGCGCGAAATTGAGAATTTTAGAAAAGCTTTAATTTTTATTCAAAAAGGGGAGGCGTGTTTTTTTAAATGACGTTCAAAACAAATTTGGCCTATAGCAGGGATGCGTTGCCGCGCGAGCAAAAAAGCCCTGCCAGAATCAAAAGAGTTAGAAGTTTCCGAAAGTTTAATCCGATCCGTTCAATATTTGCTGTTTTGATTGTTTCGGGATTGCTTGTTTTTTTGATTTTCAGCATGGTTAGGATGAACGAAATGGTTTTTGAGGTGAATTCGCTTGAAAAAGAATATAGAGTCCAGCAAAGTGAATATATTAGACTAAACTGTGAGCTTGAGCGGAAGATGGGCTATTTAAATCTAGAGGAATATGCGAAGGCAAAATGGGGAATGAAAAAGCAATCTAGCAATCAAATAATTTATGTTAACAGTTCTTTGGGAAACTCGATTGAAATTGATGAGGAAAATTCAAAAAACATTTTGGATAGCTTTATTGACGCCATAAACAATCTTTTTTCATAAATATAGCTTGTGTGAATATGATAATATATAGGCATGTTTTGATATTTTGAATTATATCGCATTTTTTAGTTTGTTTTGGATATTTTCGCGAGTTTTTGACGCATATTCGATTATGGAGGATTTTTTATGGCGATGGTTCCCAGCAGGAAGATGAAATTTAAGCTAAACGTTGTTGTTTTAGGGCTGATTGTTTGCGGATTTTTGGTTTTAATCGGAAGAATAGTGTATATTTCTTGTTTTGCTGAGATTGATGGCGTAAAATATGGAGCTAAGGCATATAACCAGCAGCTTTCTGTCGACAATATTGCGGCTAATCGAGGGGCGATTTACGATCGAAATATGATTCCCTTGGCTCAAAGCGCAACTGTTTGGACTGTTTCTTTGGCGCCAAACCAGATCAAAAAAGGCGATGAAGAAAAGATTTCAAGATTCCTCGCTGAGACGTTGGGCGTTGAATATGAAAAAATTTTGAAAAAATGTGAATCTAAAACAAAATACGAGATAGTTAAGAAAAAAGTTGAAAAGCCAGATGTTGACAAAATTTTAGATTTTATACATAGCAACCATATTTTGGGGATACACATGGTTGAGGACACTAAAAGATATTATCCTATGAGTAATATGGCGGCTCAGACAATTGGCTTTGTTGGCGGAGATAATCAAGGGCTTCTTGGGATTGAACTTTCATATAACAAAGAGCTTTCTGGAGTTGCGGGAAAGGTCACTGGGGTTCAAAATGCTAAAGGGGGCCCAATGCCATATGACTATGAGTCATATTATCCTTCTCAGGACGGAAATTCATTGGTTTTGTCGCTAGACAGCACTTTGCAGCACTACTGTGATAAGGCTCTTGATGAGGTCATGAAGGTGCGAAAACCTGCAAACAGATGCATGGCGATCATGACCAACGTCAACACGGGTGAAATACTGGCTCTTTCAATCAAACCTGATTTTGACTTAAACGATCCGTTTGTTCTCCCGCCAATTGACCAGTTTCCCGCGATTGAGGGCAAGTCTGAGGCCGACGCCAGAACAGCTGTTTGGACCAACAAAGCGGTTTCAGAAACATATGAACCAGGTTCAGTTTTTAAGGTTGTGACGGGGTCTGCGGCTTTGGAGGAAGGAACAATGACGCTGGACAGCAAATTCCACTGCAACGGATCGTGTGTTGTTGGTGACAGGAAGTTTGGCTGTTGGAGAACATCCGGGCATGGATCCGAAAATTTCACACAGGCCTTTATAAATTCTTGCAACCCGGCTTTCATAAAAATCGGAGCGTCGCTTGGGCCAAATCTCTTTTTCAGGTATTTTTCTATGTATGGAATGACGGAGAAGACCAAAATCGACCTGCCGGGGGAAACCGATTCAATATATGTTAAAGAAAAGGATTTCACTCCCGTCTCGCTTGCTTCGGAATCATTTGGCCAGACCGAGGCGATAACTGCTGTTCAGATGATTTCGGCGTTTAATGCTGTTGTCAATGGAGGATATCTCCACACCCCGCATGTCGTCAATCAAGTTCTAGACAGCAATGGAAACGTTTTGCAAACAATTGGCCCCCAAACAAAGCGCCAAGTCATATCTGAAACAACTTCAAACACTATGAGAGGCGTTTTAGAGGGGGTTGTTAAAGGAATAGACGGCAAGGGAACAAATGCAAGCATTCCTGGCTATCGAATTATTGGAAAATCCGGAACTGCTCAAAAGCTAAAACATATGCAACAAACCGGCCAAAAAACATATGTTAGCTCGTTTGTTGGAGCAATTCCTGCCGAAAAACCACAGTATTCATTAATGGTTTTGATAGACACTCCAACCGACGGAACATATTACGGCGGAACCATTGCAAGCCCAGTTTTTGCTAAAATCATGCGAGAAGCTGCTCCATATCTCGGAATAGCTCCGGAATATACACAAGATGAATTGGAACATATTTCGGCTATTGTCCCCGCTTGCGAGGGAATGTCTGTTGATGAAGCGCGGGGAAAGCTTCAAAGGTCTGGGTTTAGAAATGTTGAAGTTGTCGGCTCTGGGGGAAATGTTTTAAACCAAACCCCAAAAACCGGAAACAACGTCAGTCGATCAAACAAAGTGATTTTATACACCGAAAATTTTGAAAATAAGATGATTAGCGTTCCAAATCTTTTGGGGCTGAGTCAGGCCGAGGCGAACAACGTTTTGGCGGGATGTGGGCTCAATTTGTCGGTTGAAAATTCCGGAGTTCAAAGCCAAAAAGCAAAGGCAGTTTCCCAGTCGCCTTCTCCTGGAGAGAGCGTTTTGCGAGGAGCAGTTGTTTCTGTTGAATTTTTAACGGATGATGAGACGGGATGAGCGCTTTTTAATACATTTAGTCATATTAAATATATTTTGCAGGCAAGAGAGGTTTAGGATTTGAGACTGATTAAACTTTTAGAGGGAATAAACTATAAAGGAGTTGTTGTTGATTCGGAGGTTTGCTTTTTAACCTGTGATTCAAGGGAGGTTAAAGAGGGATGTGTTTTTGCGTGCCTTGCGGGCGTTAACTTTGATGGCCATGATTATGCATTTGAGGCCAGTCGCATGGGCGCAGCAGCAATTTTGGTTGAAAAGGATTTGGGAGTTTCAAACCAGATTATCGTTTCAAACACTCACTACGCATATGCGAAAATGTGTGCTAATTTTTATGGCAACCCTTCAAAAAATTTGAAATTCATCGGAGTCACGGGAACTAACGGCAAGACCACTGTCACCAAAATCATAAAGAATGTTTTGTCTATGGAAAATAAAAAGGTTGGCTTAATTGGAACAATCCAAAACGAAATTTGCGATATCGCCATAAAAACTGATAAAACAACCCCAGACCATTTGCAGTATCAAAGTCTTCTTCGAGAAATGGTTGACAGGGGATGTGAATATGTTGTTATGGAGGTTTCTTCCCATGCTCTTGATCAGGCAAGAATTGCAGACACAAAATTTGAAATTAGCGTTTTCACAAACCTCTCCCAGGATCACCTTGACTATCACGAAACCATGGAGAAATACTATCAAGCCAAAAAGAAATTGTTTGATGTTTCGAAAAAAGCTGTTATTTGCCTGGACGATGAGTATGGCAGGAGGCTTGCCAGCGAAATTAAAGGGAAAATAGTCACATTTTCTGCAAAAAATAAATCATCCGACTACTGCGCAAGCGATGTTCATATAAGCGCAAATGGTGTTGAATATGAATTAATAGCCGGAAAAGACAAGGGCAAAGTTTGGTTTAAAACGCCAGGGATGTTTTCCGTATATAATTCTATGGCGGCCGCGATTGCTTGCGTTTTGTTGGGTTGCTCGTTTGATCGCGTTTTAGACGACATATCAAGATGCGATCCGGTTAAAGGAAGAAGTGAAAACATTCCAACAGGGAGAGATTTTAACATTATATGCGACTATGCGCACTCGCCTGACGGCCTCAAAAACATTCTAGATTCCATACACAGCTATTGTCAAGGCAGGGTTGTTGCGCTGTTTGGCTGCGGGGGCGATCGCGACAAGAAAAAGCGGCCAATTATGGGGGAGGTTGCTGCGAAAAATTCAGATTTTTTGATTGTGACGTCGGATAACCCGCGAACAGAAGACCCGGATGAGATAATAAGTGATATAATGCTTGGGGTTTTAAAAACAAAAACGCCATATGTTAAAATCACAGATCGCAAGGAGGCAATTAAATATGCGATTGAAAATGCAAAAAAAGACGACGTGATTTTGCTGGCTGGAAAAGGCCATGAGGACTATCAAATTGTTGGAAAAAAGAAGTTGTCGCTTGACGAAAGGAGCGTTGTTAAAAAAATTCTTGCTGATCTTTGATATGTATATGTGGAATCGCTTGTTTTTTGAATTTTAGTTATTTTTGGGAGGAAAATGGATATGGATCCAATAAAAATTGATGATGTTTTAAAAGCAGTTGGTGGAGTTGCTAAAAACGTTTCGTGTAAAGAAATAACCAGTGTTGTGACGGATGATCGAGCGGTTAAAAGGGGATGCGCTTTTGTTGCTCTTAAGGGAGAGCGTTTTGATGGCCATGATTTCATACAATCCGCAGTTGAAAAAGGAGCGTCTTTGGTGATAACTGAAAAAGAACAGCTTCTGATTCCTCAAATAATTGTTGAAGACACTCAACGCGCTCTTTTGGATCTTGCTTATTTAAACAGGTCGCGCTTTTTGGGAATGGTTATTGGGGTTACGGGAAGCGACGGCAAAACAACAACCAAAGAGATGGTTTCAAGAGTTTTAGGCAGCAAAATGAAAGTTTTAAAAACAGACGGAAATTTAAACAATGAAGTTGGCGTTTCAAAAACTTTGTTTGGACTTGATTCTTCCTATGGTGCTGCTGTTGTTGAAATGGGCATGTGTAACACTGGGGACATTTTAGTTTTGAGTCAGGCAGCAAAACCAACTCTTGGAATAATAACAAATGTTGGCGTTTCGCATATGGAAAATTTTGAATCACGTGATGGAATTTTAAAGACTAAACTGGAAATATTGGAATATATGCCAAAAGGATCAACTTTAATTGTTGGCGGCGATAATGATAAGCTCAAAGATTTAATTCTGCCAAACCACAAAATTGTCAAATGCGGAATTCAAAACAAAAATTGTGAATACTATGCATATAACATAAAAACTGATGGCTCAAAAACGGAATTTGATATAAGATATGGCAAAAATGTTGAGCATGTTTTGATTCCGATTCTTGGAAACCACAATGTCATTAATGCGCTTTTTGCCTTTGCTGTTGGGATTATTGCAAAAATTGAGCCAAAAAATATTGCCCAGGCTTTGAGCGAATATAGGGGAATTGGCATGAGGCAAAAGGTTTTTGAAGTTGGCGGCGCAACAGTCATCGCTGATTGCTATAACGCAAGCCCAGAATCCATGAAAGCAGCAATAACTTCCCTGATGACGATTTCTTGCTCGGGTCGAAGGATTGCTGTTTTGGGTGATATGCTGGAGCTGGGAGCGATATCAAAATCGGCTCATCGAGAATTGGGAGAGATTGCTTTTAAATTTGGCGTTGATTTAATATATTGCTATGGAGACCAAGCAAGGGAGATATATGAAGGGGCTTTGAGCTGCTGTGAGCAAAATTCGGCGCAAAAAATTTGGCATTTTAAAACCAAGGGGGATTTGATTGAAAAGCTTGAATCCGAGGTCAAATCGGGGGATGTTGTTTTATTTAAGGCCAGTCGGCGCATGCGATTTGAAGACATAATTGAAGCTGTTTTTAATCGGATATGACCCTGAAAGGACGAAAATTTTATGATTTTTATGGCGGTTTTTATAGCAATACTGACCTCTTTTTTAGCGACGTCTTTGCTGGGAATAGTTATATTGCCGGTTTTAAAGCGGCTCAAAGTTGGGCAATCAATCAAGGAGATCGGGCCGAAGTGGCATCTTAGCAAAAACGGAACGCCAACCATGGGAGGCATTTTGTTCATCATCGGGATTATCCTTGGGATACTTTTTGCGTATTATTTCGCTCAAATATCAAAGGACAGTTTGGATGATTTTGAAAGCTGCGATTTAATAAGACTTTGGGCAGGGGTTTTTTGTTCGCTTGGGCTTGCTGCTGTTGGCTTTGTTGACGACTATATTAAAGTTGTTCGGCGCCAAAATCAAGGGCTTTTCGCAATTCAAAAGACTTTATTTCAGTTTGTCATAATCATATCCTATTTTTTAACGCTCATGATGAACGGCTGTTTGAGCACGATTGTTGCCATACCCCTGGTTGGATCGGTCAATTTTGGAATATTTTACTACATAATTTCTATTTTGGGAATATATGGCGTTGTTAATGCGGTTAATTTGACGGATGGGGTTGATGGCCTGGCAAGCTCCGTGACGGCTGTATATGCAATAGTTTTTATGCTGATTTCGAACTACCTATCTTTTTACACAATGAACATTTTGGCAGCTGCGCTTTGTGGGGGATGTTTGGGATTTTTAGTTTGGAATTTCCATCCTGCCAAAGTTTTTATGGGCGACACAGGCTCTATGTTTTTGGGGGGGATGGTTGTTTCTCTGGGATTTGGCCTGAATCAACCAATTCTCATCATAGTTGTTGGGATAATATATATCGTCGAGGCAATGTCTGTTGTTATACAGGTTGCAAGCTTTAAATTAACCGGGAAAAGGGTCTTTAAAATGAGCCCGATCCACCATCACTTCGAAATGTGCGGGTGGGGAGAAGTCAAAATTGTTATGGTTTTTTCGATTGTTACGGCGATTTTTGGTTGTTTGGCAAAATTTTTCATATAGTTTTAAATATGCTAAATTATACGTATAGAAATTTCTTTGTGGGGGGGCAGATCATGAGAAAAAGCATTAGGACCAAACCTTTAAAGCCTTCTTTTAATTTTAAATCTGTTGGGAAAAAATCCACAGGTTTTAGCAGCGGCTCTCGGGCTATGGATCCTGTCTTTTTGATCTTGGTTTTTATATTGCTGGCGTTTGGTCTTGTCATGCTTTTTTCTGCAAGTTTTGCCAGAGCATATTACTATAAACAAGGAAACAGCTTTCATTTTATTTTCAAGCAATCAATCCACGCAGCTTTGGGGCTTTTGGCGATGTTTTTTTTGTCTAAAATAGACTATAATAAGCTTAAAAAGTTCGCGATGCCGCTTTTTTTGATTTCGCTTTGTCTTTTGGTTGTTGTTTTGTTCATGAAAGGAGACTCAAATGGAATAAAGAGATGGATTCAATTCGGGCCTTTTTTTCAGTTTCAGCCGTCGGAATTGATGAAATTTTCGCTGATTTTGCTCTTTTCGTCGATGATTTCCGCAAACCAAAGCAAAATGAAAACTTTTGGGTTTGGCGTTTTATTGTTTTCAACCCTGCTTGGAATAGTTGTTTCTTTGATGTATCTTGAGCCGCATCTTTCAGGGATAATTTTGATGTGTTCAATAGCGGGAGTTATGATGTTTGTCGGGGGGACCAGGCCGCGGTGGTTCATAATTTTGTTTTTGATTGCGGGAGCTGCTCTTGTCTATATATTGTTTTTCAAAGGAAACTATATGGGAGGGCGTGTATATTATTGGCTTCATCCCTTTTCCGACCCGATAAAAAACACCATGCAGACAGATCAAAGTTTGCTTGCAATTGGGTCTGGAGGCGTTTTTGGATTGGGCCTTGGGCGATCTCGGCAAAAGTTTATGTATCTCCCGGAGGTTCACAATGACTTCATATTTGCGGTTATTTGCGAGGAGCTGGGAATTGTTGGAGCGGTTGTTGTTATTGTCTTGTTTTTGCTTTTTTGCTATAAAGGCTTTGAGATTGCGTCTAAATCAAAAGACAAATTTGGAACCTTGCTTTGCGCGGGAATTGTTGCTCAATTTGGAATTCAAGCCATGTTTAATATCGCGGTTGTCACTGCAACAGTTCCAAACACTGGGATCAGCCTGCCGTTTTTCAGCTATGGAGGAACGGCGCTTGCGATGCAGCTTGCTGAGATGGGGGTTGTCCTTTCAGTTTCAAGGCATGCGCTGACGCCTAAATTATCCGGCATTTCGAGGCCTTTAGGAAAGCTTCGAAAAATCAGAGGATAGGAAAAAGTGGTATATTTTTTAAACCTTGATAAACGGAGGCGAGAATATGAACATACTTTTTGCTGCTGGGGGAACAGCGGGGCATATTAATCCTGCCATTGCGATTGCGGACTATTTTAGGGATAACCTTAAAGGTGTTAACATATGTTTTGCGGGAACTCCGAAGGGAATGGAGTCGACTTTGGTCCCCCAGGCAGGGTATGACTTTGTTTCAATGAGGGTTCGTGGATTTCAAAGAAAACCGTCTTTAAAGAATTTTTTCAGGAATGTGGATGCGCTTTATTTGCTTGCTCTGTCGCGATTTAGCGCAAAAAGCATCATACGTAAGTTTGGGCCGGATATTGTTATTGGAACGGGGGGATATGTTTCTGGGCCAATCCTTCTCGAAGCAAACAAAATGGGAATAAAAACTGCGATCCATGAGCAAAATGCCTATCCCGGAGTCACGAACAAAGTCCTTGCCAAAAGAGCAGACATCGTCTTTTTGGCGGTTGAGGAAGCTAAAAAAAGGCTGCCTGAATGTCGATCTGTCGTTGTTGGAAATCCTGTCAGGAAAAACGTTTTAGAAAAAAATAAATCCCAGGCAAGAAAAATTTTAAAAATGGATGATAATTTTTGCATATTGTCATTTGGAGGAAGTTTAGGCGCGGTTAAAGTCAATGAAATCGCAGCAGATTTGATGGCGTGGCACAGTGCTTTCAGAAAAATAAACCACATCCACGCTATGGGACGGCTTGGGAGAGGATGTTTTCCGAAAATGCTTGAAGAGCGCGGGGTTGATTTGAAAAAAAATCCAAGAATTGACGTTCGAGACTATATACACGATATGGATATATGTCTGGCGGCTGCAGATTTGGTTATTTGCAGGGCGGGCGCTTTGACTCTTGCTGAACTTGAAGCAACAGCAAAGCCTTCAATTTTGATTCCTTCTCCAAACGTCGCTGAAAACCATCAGTATTATAATGCCATTGTTTTGCAAAATAGGGGGGCTGCGGTTGTTGTTGAAGAAAAGTCATATGACAAAAATTTTTTAATACAAACTGTCAAATCCTTTTATGAAGACAAAAATAAATTGCGAGAGTATAGCAAAAATGCAGCTAAAATTGCCATATTCGACACCCCTAAAAGAGTTTTTGAGCATGTTATGAATTTGTTTTGATATTATGAAATATGGCTTTAAATTGAAAATATGTGATTTAAGTTATATATTTTAAAAAGACTCACCCAAATTTTGCAATATGCATAAAATAAGCTGTATAGTTACTGTGCAGCGGGGTGGTTATGAATGGAAAAAATAGTTGTAGATGGAGGAAGAAAGCTTGAGGGGGAGGCTCATGTTCAAGGGTCAAAAAACGCAAGTTTGCCGATAATTGGCGCAACAATACTCACTGGCGGTGAAAATGTCCTACATATGTGCCCGATTTTGAAAGACACAATCACCGCGTGCGAAATTTTAAATTTGCTTGGATGCAAAACTGTTTGGCAGGGAAAAACCTTGATAATCGATTCTGGCGGAGTTTGTCGGAATGAAATTTCCAAATGCTTGATGAACAAAATGAGATCATCAATAATATTTTTGGGAGCAATATTGGCAAGATGCGGGGAAGCGACGGTCTATTTTCCGGGGGGATGTGATATAGGCAGCAGGCCAATCGATCTCCACATAGCGTCTTTAAAAAAGATGGGAGTTGAAATTTCTGAAAGCTGTGGAGAATTGCGGTGTAGGGTTTCGGGCTCAAGGATCCATGGCGCTGAGATATTTTTGTCATTTCCAAGCGTTGGAGCAACCGAAAACATTTTGCTGGCTGCGGCGACAGCTCGCGGAGAAACCGTGATAAATAATGCTGCAATTGAGCCTGAAATAAAGGATCTTTGCGACTATTTAAATAAATGTGGCGCAAAAATATTTGGAGGCGGAACGCAGGTTATTCGAATTAAAGGGGTTGAAAAATTAACGCCATGCGAGTATAATATTATGCCAGACAGGATTGTTGCTGCAACGCTTCTTTGTGGAGTTGCTGTCACGGGGGGCGAAGTTTTGCTAAATTCGGTTCGTCCGAGTCATTTAAGCTCTGTTTTGCCCGTTTTAGCTGACATGGGATGTGTGGTGCGCGCATGTGAAAACACTATTTTTCTTAAGGCTAAAAATTTTTTGATTTCTTCTTCGCCGATTCGAACCATGCCATATCCCGGCTTTCCAACCGATCTTCAACCGATAATGATGGCGCTTGCGTGTGTTTCCAGAGGGACAACAATCTTTGTTGAAACAATTTTTGAAAATCGCTTCAGGCATGTTCCCGAGCTCAGGCGTTTGGGCGCTTCAATCAAAATTGAGGGAAGGGTTGCTGTTGTTGAAGGTGTTAAAATGCTTCGAGGAGCTTCTGTATATGCAACTGATTTGAGGGGAGGGGCTTCTTTGCTGGTTGCAGCTTTAGCGGCGGCTGGGAAAACTGAAATTTTTAAGGTTTGTTATATAGACAGAGGCTATGAAAAAATCGAACAGCAATTTTCGAAATTGGGTGCGAGTGTTTTTCGGGTATAGGTTTAATTTTTAAATATATAACAGCTTAAATAAATAAGGGGAAGAGATGAAAAAAACAAAGAGAGCCAAGATAAATTCCAGGGAGATTGCAAAGCTCAAAAGTTGTGGGATGAGGAAAAGGCGCAAAAAAAGAGCATATGTTTTATATTATATTCTAATTTTTATTATTTTTTTGACAATAAGCATATCTTTATCACTAACTGTTTTTTTTAATATTGATGCGATTGAAATTAGACATACTGGAAAATATTCGACTGACGACATTTTGGCTGCCAGCGAAGTTAAAGTTGGAGACAATTTGTTGAGAGTGAATCTCGAAAAGACGGGGGAACGCATATTAAATTCCTGTTTAGAGTTGGAAAAAGTTAACGTTAAGCGATCATTTCCGAATAAATTGATTATTGACTGCGAACCATGTGAATTAAAGTTTTGCTATCAAAAAAATGACGGCCGATATATATATATATCCAGGTATGGACGAATTGTTGAACCAGATCAGCCTTGCTTTAAAAGTGGCTTGATGATTTTGAAAATAGATGGTGAAGATCCACAAAATTATCAAAAAGGCGAATATTTTCAAATATCGAAAGAAAATAAAACAAAGATTGACAATTTAATTAGTATTATTGATAATGTTGGACTTAAAGATGTCAGTGAAATTGAACTTTATGGAAATGGAGCGCATGTTACATATCAAAATCGTGTTATTATCGACATTTTTGACATGTCAAACGCCCAATATATGATCAAGATGGCTGCTAATATATTAGACGAATATATAGGAATAAACGAAAATGGAAGAATATTTTTAGATTTTTCGACTCAATCTGTTCATTTTTTACCAGAAAAATGCTAAGTAAAACTTGTGATTGAGGAAATTAAAAAAAAGACACACGGTTTAAACGGAATAATATATTACAAATCGTTGTTAGATTTTGTTTTGGCAAATTAATTTTAGAACATTGAATTTGTGAATCCAAAAAAAATTTAATTAAATTGACAAAAAACTGTTGAAATTGACTTTTTTGTGTGTTATCATAAGTGTTGTGCGGTATGGTTATGTGAAATTTTGTTATTTTAGTTCGCTTAATTTGTGGCGATGAAATATATATTAACAAAATACTAGGTTTTATTCTACCTAACTCTAAAATATGAGACATTGCAAAAGTTTGGCGTATAGGAGGAAGCGGTTTTGGGCAGCATAAAAATTATGCATGATGATGACTATGCAGTAAATATTAAGGTTATTGGTGTTGGCGGCGGGGGCGGAAACGCTGTTAATCGAATGGTTGATTCCGACATGAAATATGTCGATTTTATCGCTATAAACACTGACAATCAAATCCTTTTGTCTTCAAGGGCCAGTCACAAAGTTTCAATTGGAGCTAAAACAACAAAGGGTGATGGCGCTGGGGGAAATCCAGAGGTTGGAGAAAGCGCTGCGGAAGAAAGCAGGGAGGAAATAGCGGCGTCTTTAAAAGGGGCTCAGATGTTGTTTATAACAGCGGGAATGGGCGGAGGAACTGGAACTGGCGCGGCTCCTGTTGTTGCTCAAATTGCCCGTGAGATGGGGATTTTGACAATTGGAGTCGTGACTAAGCCTTTTAATTTTGAGGGAGCTTTAAGAATGCGTCAAGCGGAGCAGGGGATTGCGCGTCTTAGGGCGTGTGTTGACTCTTTAGTTGTTGTTCCAAACGAGCGTTTAAAAATGCTTGATGACCGAAAGATAACTTTTGCTAATGCGTTCCAGGCCGCGGATGATGTTTTAAAACAGGGAGTAAAAAGCATTTCCGAGCTTATCAACACTTCAGGTTTTATCAATTTGGACTTTGCGGATGTTAGCGCCATAATGAAAGACGCCGGATATGCTCATATGGGAGTTTCGAGCGCTCAAGGGAAGGACAAGGCGATAATTGCTGCGGAAAGCGCCATATCAAGCCCGCTTCTTGAAACTTCGATTGATGGAGCTAAAGGCCTGATAATCAACATAACGGCGCCGCCAACCATTGAATTTGATGAAATAGATGCTGCAACCAGTCACATCAGCCAAAGCGTTGACCCTGAAGCAAACATTATATTTGGCGTTGCTTTTGATGAAAATTTAGAGGACGAGCTGAAAATCACGGTTATTGCAACAGGATTTGACACTGAATTTAAAGAAAAAATCAGAAAGACGACGGTTTCTGATGTTAATCCTGAAGAGCCTGATGAGACGGAGTCTGCTGGAGGATTTGATGACGTGATTGATATGGACGATGATTTCACCAAAATATTGGATATTTTTAAGAATAAAGGCTAGTCGCTTTAACATGCTGTATATATCTTAAAGATTAGAGTTTTAAAAAATGTTTTAGAGTATTTGTGATTATCTATAAAATTTTATTAACGCTTATTAAAAATATAGTCGGTATTGTTTGAAAGCGGGATGTTAATATATGTTAGAGAGTCAAAAATTTAAGACAGTTGTTTTTGGTGGATTTGATAGAGGGCATGTCGTTTCGTATATAACAAATATGGTTAGCAGATTTAATTCTGATGTTGATTTGCTAAAGAAAGACTATGAATCTCAAATTCAGCAGAAAGATTCAGAAATTTTAGAGTATGAAGCTAAATGCAAAATATTTTACAGTGAAGTTAAAAATTTAAGAGATGAAATGCTTCAAAGCAACAGGGAATATGAAGAAGAGATTTTAAAAAAAACTGAGTTAATTGATTTTAAAGACCAGGTTATATGCCAAATGAACAAAAAGATTCAGGATTTAGAGCGCCAGCTGGATATCTTTAGAGAGGAAAATAAAAAAATCGAAAATAAGATTAAATATGCTGAAATGGTTGCAAAACAGCGGGTCAAAAAGATCATTCAAAAGGCAAAGTTAAAAGTTCAGCAGGAATATCGAGAAAATCTTGTTTTGGCCGAAAAGGAAGGCGTTTGTTTGCGTAAAAAAGCGAGAGAAGAGGCTTCTAAAATTTTGCAAAACGCGGCAAATCGCGCATATGAATTCACTGCTGGCTCAAAAAAAGAGGCAAAAAAAATGGTTGAAATTTCTCAAAAAAAGGTTGATGAAATCGTTTGCGCGGCGAGACTTGCTGTTGAAAACATGTTAAAAAATGGCGCTCGAGCGGTTGTTGATGATGCTGGTGTGGGCGATTTGGAAAAGATTAGTGTTGACTTTGACGTTGATTTTTTGAAAAATAAGATAAATGAAGAGGTTGAGGCTGCGCTGAGACAGCTAAACAAAGAGTGCGCGGAGAAATGTTAAGCTTCCTCATAGATGGTTTGATTTTTTGAAAGGATATAATAATTTTAAATATAGTCTAAAATTAAATGTGTATATCAAATATATTTTCAGAGCGTGGTGGTGTGTTTTTGCTTGATTGGGCGAGATTATTTAGATGGAAGAGTTTTTGAGTCGGATTTTTTGGAAAGTTTGATGGAAAAAGCGCCTAAATTATCAAAGAGCCAGAAGAAAATATTTGACTTTTTGATAAATAACTATGATAAATCTGCTTTTATGACAGCGGCCAGGCTTGGAGAAGCAGCTGGGGTCAGCGAGTCAACTGTTGTTAGATTTGCGGTTGAAATCGGATTTAGTGGATATCCAGCTTTTCAAAAAGCGCTTAAAAAGATAATTCAAAATAAGTTAACAACTGTTGAAAGAGTCCGTGTTGCAGATGATCAAATTGGCGCCCAGGAGGACGTTTTGTCTAGAGTTTTGAATCTAGATATGGAGAAAATCAAGACAACGCTTGATCGGGTTTCGCGCAAAGATTTTGAAAATGCCGTCAGATTTATAGTTGATGCGAGAAAGATATATATCATCGGAACGGGAAGCGCCTCGGTTTTGGCAAGTTTTGTTAATTTTTATTTTTCGTTTATATTTGAAGATGTTAGAGTTATATATACTAAAAGCAAAAGCGAAACGTTTGAAAAAATATTAAACATTAAAGAAGGGGACGTCTTAATTGGGATCAGTTTTCCTCGTTATTCCAGCAACACAGTTCAGGCGTTTCATTACGCGCACAGCAACTATGCTAAAACCATTGCAATTACGGATAGCGTCGGCTCACCGCTTGCAGTCAAAGCGGATTCGGTTCTTCTGGCTCAGAGCGACATGGTTTCTTTTGTTGATGGCTTGGTTGCGCCTTTGTCGCTTCTTAACGCGCTGGTTGTTGCGGTTGGACTTTGCAAAAAATCTGAAATATCTAAAACCTTTCAAAAATTAGAGAATATATGGAAAAAATATGAGGTTTTTGAAAAATCGAAAACAAAAAGGGAAAATTGAATGACAGATGTTGTTGTTATTGGCGGCGGAGCTTCAGGGCTTTTGGCTGCTGGTTTGCTTGCAAATTTTGGGCTTGAGGTTGTTTTGCTTGAAAAAAACAAAGAGCTTGGTAAAAAGCTTTCAATAACGGGAAAGGGCAGGTGTAATTTAACTAACAAATGCGGGATTGGCGAAGTTGTTAAAAATTTGATTGTTAATGGAAATTTTTTGTATGGGGCGCTGGCTCGGTTTGGTCCGGATGATGTTTTCTCATTTTTTGAAAATTTGGGCGTTAAATTAAAGGTTGAGCGCGGGATGAGGGTTTTTCCTGCTTCGGATCGGGCGTCGGAAATTGTTGAAGCGCTTGTTGGCTTTTGCAAAAAATATGGCGTTAAAATTTTGAACAAGTCCGCTTTTGATGTTATATATAATGAAGAAAGGGCTTTGGGAGTTGAGCTTAGTGATGGAAAAATTTTTTGCGAAAACGTTGTTGTTGCAACGGGCGGTTTGTCATATCCACAGACTGGATCAACTGGTGATGGATATGTTTGGGCTAAAAAAGCAGGCCATAAAATATCCAAAATATCACCTTCCCTTGTTCCGATAGTGACCCGTCAAAAATGGCCAACCAGGGCGCAGGGGCTGTCTTTAAAAAACGTTAGGTTGACTGTTTTTGAGGAGGACATTCCGATTTTTTCTGACCAAGGCGAGCTTTTATTTACGCATTTTGGAGTTTCAGGGCCGCTTGTTTTGAGCGCTTCGTCCCATATGCGAAAGATTGAGGCCAAAAAATATAAACTGGTTTTAGATTTAAAGCCTGCGCTTGATTTTGATAAGCTTGATCGAAGAATTGTTAGGGAAATTTCTGACTTTCCCAATTGTGATGTGATAAATATATTGAAAAAACTCCTTCCAGGCAAACTGGTTTGGATAATTTTTGACATGATGGGATTAAAGCGCGGTTTTAAGGCTAATCAGTTTAGCAAAAATCACAGGCAAAAATTAGTGATTCTTTTGAAAAAATTGGAAATTGACGTTAAATCCTTTAGGTCAATAGAGTATGCTATAATAACTTCGGGCGGAGTTGATGTTAGCCAAATAAATCCGAAAACCATGGAAAGCAAATTGAAAAAAGGGCTGTATTTTATTGGGGAAGTTTTGGATGTTGATGGATATACCGGTGGGTTTAATTTGCAGGTTGCTTGGTCAACTGCCGCGGCTGCTGCGGCTGCGATTTCGATGAAAAGGGGATTTTTAACATGAACAACATAGCTATAGACGGGCCCGCAGGCGCTGGAAAAAGCTCAATTGCTCGAGAAATTTCCAGGAGGCTTGGCATAATATATTTAGATACAGGCGCATTATATCGAGCTGTCGGGCTTTATATGATAAAAAACGATATTGATTTAAAAAAAATCGACAGGGTTGTTTTAGCGCTTAAAAATTGTGAAATATCCATTCGATATGTCGAAAAAAGCCAAAAAGTTTTTCTTTGCGGGGAAGATATAAGCGATTTTATAAGGAGCGATCAGGTTTCTATGGCGGCTTCTGATGTTTCTGCGATATGTCAAGTCAGAGAATATCTGCTGGATTTGCAAAGGGATATCGCCAGAAATCACGATGTTGTTATGGATGGAAGAGACATCGGAACGGTGGTTTTGCCAGACGCAAATGTGAAAATATTTTTGACAGCTTCAATAAATTCCAGGGCCAAGCGCAGGTTTAATGAATTGCTTGAAATGGGGCAGGATGCTAAATTTGAAGACGTTTTGAAATATATAAAACAGCGTGATTTACAAGACACAAACAGAAAATTTGCGCCGCTAAAGATGGCTGATGACGCCATTTTAGTTGACACAACCAATCTGTCTTTGGAAGAATCTGTCGAAAATGTTTTGAAAATTATAAAAAAAAATGGAGTTGAAAAAAATAAATGAGTTTTTATGGCTTTGCGCAAAAAGTCTGTATATTTTTCTTTAAATTATATTTTAAAATAAATGTTAAAGGGATTGAAAATATTCCGTCTGGCGGAGGAAAATTCATATTAATCTCAAATCATCAATCAAATTTAGATCCTGTTATGCTGGGGTTATATCTTAAAAATAGACGATTATTTTTTATGGCAAAACAAGAATTGTTTAAAATACCTATTTTATCCTTTATTATAAAAAAATTAGGCGCATTTCCTGTTAAAAGAGGCAGCAGGGATTCAAGCGCGATCAAGATGGCTAAAGATCTTGTGAATTGTGGCAAAATGCTGGCAATGTTTCCGGAAGGGACCAGGTCTAAAGATGGAAAACTTTCAAAGCCTAAAGTTGGATTTGCAAAGATCGCATTGGAAACTGGCGCAAAAATCATTCCCTGCTCAATTTTTTACTGTGGCAAACGTCCAAGAAGCAGGGTTTTTGTTGAATATGGCCCTCCCATCGGCGTTTCGGAGGATGAAATTTCCAGTAAAATTGATTTGCGATCAAAATCTCTAAAAACAGTTCTTGAAAAGGCTTGGGGAGAGGTTGCTAGAATCAACGATCTGCAGCGAGGAAGAGAAAAATGATTGAAATTGCTAAAACGGCGGGGTTTTGCTTTGGCGTTGATCGAGGGGTTAAGATGGTTTATGCTCTTTTAAACAAAGGCCAAAAGGTCTGCACATTGGGCCCTATCATACACAATCCGCAGGTTGTTGAAGATTTAGCGCAAAGAGGGGTGAGAACAGTCAAATCTGCGTCGGAAGTTGGGAAGGATGAAACTCTAGTCATAAGATCACACGGAGTGAAGCGTGATATATATGAATATATTGATAAAAACAAGATTAAATTCGAAGATGCGACCTGTCCGTTTGTTAAAAGAATTCATAAAATTGTAAAAAAAGAGTCTGAAAATGGAAAAATAATTTTAATAGCAGGCGACTCTTCCCACCCCGAAGTTGTTGGAATCAGAGGCCATTGTTTTGGAAGATCATATGTTTTTTCAACGCCATCCGATTTAAGGAAATTATTAGAAATTTATGGGAATTTTGTGGATAATGCACTAATTTTAGTCTCTCAAACCACGTTTAATTTGGCATTATGGAGAAAATGTATAGAAATTGTTAAAAAGCTATGTACAAATGTTAAAATATTTGATACAATATGTAATGCGACGAGTATCAGACAAAGGGAAGCGATGTCTTTGGCTGATAGAGTTGATTTGTTGGTTGTGGTCGGCGGTAAGTGTAGTTCAAATACAAAAAAATTGTTTAATTTGTGCAAAACTCGCTGCAAAACTTTTTGGGTTGAAACGGCAGATGAGCTTCGCGGGTTTGATTTGGATCCTTTGCCGCCAAAAATAGGTATAACGGCTGGTGCGTCAACTCCAGCTCAAATAATAAAGGAGGTTCATGAAGTCATGAGCGAGAAATTAAACGAGGAATTAAAGAATGTGGAGTGTCCTGATAATTCAAGCGAAGAAAATTTTGCTGAAATGTTGGAGCAATCCGGTCAGCAAGCCGTTTATGGCGTTGGCAAAAAGGTCCGAGGCGTTGTGACTGCGGTTTTAAAAAATGAAGTTCAGGTTGACATTGGCGGCAAACAGGCCGGAGTTATTCCAGCATCTGAACTTTCTGTTGACAGCTCGTTAAAAGCTGAAGATGTTTTGCAAAAAGATGACGAAGTCGATTTAATAGTCACAAAAAACAGCGATCAAGACGGGATAGTGACGCTGTCTAAAAAACGCTATGATGCTTCAAAAGGTTATGAAATGCTTTTGGAAGCTATGGAGCAGGACAAGACCTTAAACGGAGTGATAACCGATGTTGTCAGGGGCGGGGTTTTGGCGATAACTTGTGGAGTTAAGATTTTTATACCTATTTCCCAGCTGTCAGACAGAAGAGTTGAAAATGCAAACGATTTTATAGGAAAAGCTGTCGACTTTAAAGTGCTTGACGTTAATGTGAGCAAATGTCGAGCTGTTGGATCTGTTCGCAAACTTATATATGAATTGAGGCAAGTTGAGGCTGAAAAGCTTTGGAAAGAGATCAGCGTTGGAGATGTTCGAACTGGGGTTGTTAAATCCATGACGGGCTATGGAGTTTTTGTTGATTTGGGCGGAGTTGACGGAATGGTCCACATCAGCGAGCTCGCTTGGAACAGGATTAAACATCCTTCTGAAGTTGTTAGCGTTGGGGACAAAATTGAAGTTGTTGTTAAATCTTTGGACAAAGACAGCGGCAAGATCTCTCTTTCATATCGCAAAGAAGCCGATAATCCTTGGAACGTTTTTGTCAAAAATTATTCAGTTGGCCAGGTTGTTGAAGCCAAGATATATTCAATTAAGTCGTTTGGTGTTTTTGTTGAGATAATCCCTGGTATTGACGGGTTGATTCATATATCCCAACTTTCCAACAGACACATAGGATCGATATCGGATTCTTTCTCTGTTGGCCAGGTTGTTAGGGCGAAGATATGGGAAATAGACTATGATTCAAAGCGCGTTAGTTTGTCCGTCAGGGCTTTGATGGAAACTGAGGCGAGAAAAGAAGAAGATGAAAACCTGAGAGCTGTCGAAAAAATTGAGGGCGTTGAAGTGAGTAATGGTGGCGTAGTTGTCAGGTAGAGGGATTTTGTGCGTTCGATTTATGTTTTTGCCATTTTGCTCATTAAATTTTTGGGCAAAATGGTGATTTGTTTTAAAGAAAAAGGGAGTTTTTGATTTTGAGGATTGCTAAATTATTTCGAGATTCTGCTTGCGAGCTAAAGAGTGTTAAAAATTTGTGTGTTATTTCTTTGCTCTTGGCTTTAAGGGTTTGTTTGGATTTTTTAACCCTTCCTTTGTCGGTCTTGTGTTATATTTCGTTTGTTTTTATTGTTGCGGGAATAACGGGAGGGATGTTTGGCCCGTTTGTTGCGGCTTTGTTTGGAGCAATTGGCGACATTTTGTCATATATTGTCCACCCGATGGGCTGTTTCTTTTTAGGTTTCACACTCAGTGCTATGGTTGCTGGGCTGCTTTATGGCTTAATTTTATATAAAAATAGATTTAGCGTTTTAAGAATAGTTTTGGCAGAAGTTATTGTTGACATAGTTGTCAATGTTTTTATGAACACATTTTGGATCAGCATTCTTCATGGAATTGGCTTTTTTGAGCTTTTGATTTCTGTGCGCATACCTAAAAATTTGATAACAATTCCAATAAATGTTGGCATTTTTATCATGTTTTCTCCGCTTTTAAACAAGCTTTTAAAGCAAATGGCTGTGTGATCCTGGCTTTTTTAAGAGTTCTTGGTTTGTTGGGCTATTTTTTCATAACATCATCTGGAATTTCATATAGATTTAATATTATTATCCATGAGTTGATATTTTAGCCCTAAACAATGGAGGAATTGCTGTGAAATTGCCGTCAATATTTCGCTTGTTTGTCGACGAACCAAAAATAGATAAAAGTTTAAAGCCAAAAACCAGGCCTGAAAAATCAGATTCTGGCTTTAAACCAAAAAAGAAAAAAATTCGGGGCTTGAGTTCAAAAAAGGCTTTGGATATTTTGAAAAAAGAGGGCGAAAACAAGCTTTCTTTGCAAAAAAAAGTTTCTGCAGCTAGGATTTTTGCGGGGCAGTTTAAAGATTTTTTAGTTTTAATCTTGCTTGTTGCGATGCTGATCTCGGCTTTTATGGGCGAAATTTTGGAGGCAATTTCAATTTCAATTATTTTATTTTTGAGCGCGGTTATGGGATTTGTTCAGGAATATAAAACTGAAAAGACTCTTGAGGCGCTTGAAAACATGGTTTCTCCTTTGGCGAAGGTTTTTCGAGATGGGAAGCTGTGTAAAATTCCAGCAAATTTTTTGGTTCGAGGGGATGAAATTCTTGTTGAAGCAGGGGACAACGTTCCTGCTGATGCTGTTTTGCTGGAATCCAGAAGACTTGAAGCGGATGAATCCATTTTAACTGGCGAATCGGATTTGGTTTTTAAAGAGGCTGAAAAAAACAATCTTTTATATATGGGGACTTCGATTTTAAAAGGATATGGGAGAGCAAGAGTTGTTAAAACCGGGATGAAAACTCAAATGGGGAAAATTGCTGGAATGCTCGGAAATTCGGAAAATATCCAGACTCCCTTGCAAAAAAGATTAGATCAAATGGGAAAATTCATAATCATTGGTTGTTTGGTTGTTTCGATTGTTGTTATGCTGGCGGGAATTTTGCGCGGGGAAGATCCTTTCAACATGATAATAACCGGCTTGTCTGTTGCTGTTGCTTCTGTCCCTGAGGGCCTGCCCGCCATAGTCACCATAGCTTTGGCGTTGGCTGTTAAGCGCATGGTTCGGCGAAAGGCCTTGATCCGAAAGCTTCACGCTGTTGAGACTTTGGGATGCGCAAACGTCATATGCACTGATAAAACCGGAACAATAACACAAAATAAAATGACAGTCAAAAAAATAATAACTGCGGATTGTGAATTTAAAATTGAAGGAGAAGGATCCAGCCTGGATGGCTTTTTTGTTCGCTTCGGGGAGCGGGTTAAAATTTCGGCCATTCCTCCTTTGCAGCGCCTTTTGGAAATCTGTGTTTTTTGCAATGATTCTCGAATTATCTTTAAAAATGGGGCAGAAAGTTCTGAAAAAGCTCGAAGTTTTAGGGCTTTGGGCGACCCAACTGAAACTTCGCTTTTGGTCGCAGCAGCAAAAGGGGGGCTATATCGAGAGGATTTGAAGGAAAAATACATTGTATATGACCAAATTCCGTTTGATTCGTCGAGCAAGTGTATGACAGTTTTTGTTCAGGACCGATCGGGGAGAAAATTTGCTTTTTTAAAGGGCGCGTATGACGTGATTCTGGGACGTTGTGGGTCATATGAAGGCGAGCATGGCGTGGAGCCGTTTTTAAAAGTTAGGCCGATTTTTGATCGAAAAAACGAAGAGCTTGCAGGGAGCGGAATGAGAGTTTTAGCTTTTGCATATAAAGAAATTTTAGACTATCAAAGCGACGAAAATTTAACCTTTCTCGGCCTTGTCGCCATGCAGGACCCTCCAAGAAAGGAAGCAAAATCTGCGGTTATGACTTGTAAATATGCTGGAATAAAAACAGTTCTTATCACTGGAGATCACAAATTAACTGCGATTTCAATTGCAAAACAGGTTGGGATATTTCAAAGAGGCGATATGTGTGTTGAAGGCAAGGAGCTCGACCAAATGAGCGATTCTGCGCTGAAGGAGATCATTAAAAAGACAACCGTTTTTGCAAGGGTTTCGCCGAAACACAAACTGAGAATTGTTAAAATATTTAAAAATTTAGGAAATGTTGTTGCTATGACAGGGGATGGCGTTAATGATGCGCCAGCGATTAAAGAAGCCGACATTGGCGTTTCTATGGGAAAAGGCGGAAGCGACGTTTCAAAACAGGCCGCGGATTTAATATTGCTTGATGATAATTTTGCAACCCTTGTTGCGGCGGTTGAAGAAGGACGAATAATATATGGCAACATTAGGAAATTTATGAGATATTTGCTTTCTTGTAATATGGGTGAAGTTTTAACAACTCTTTTTGCAATGCTAATTGGAATGCCAGTTCCGCTTTTGCCGATGCAGATTTTGCTGATTAATCTGGTCACGGATGGGCTGCCGGCGATTGCATTGGGCCTTGAGCCTGGTGATGATGACATAATGAAAAGGCCTCCAAGAGATCCAAATGAGAGCATATTTTCAGGCGGCTTGATGTTAACAATCATTGTCCGAGGGCTTTTAATTGCGTTCACAACGCTAACAGTTTTCACAATTATTTGGAAGATGACATATTCTCTCGAAACAGCTCGAACATCCATCTTTTTAACGCTTGTCTTTTTGCAGCTTATCCACGTTTTTGAATGCAAAAGCGAAACAAAATCCATTTTTCAAATCAACCATTTAAAAAACAAGAAATTGATTCTTGCAAGTTTAGTTTCAATTTCATTCGCAATTTGCGCGGTTTGGACAGAGCCGCTGAATTTGATTGCGAGAAACTGTCAGCTGAATTCAGGGCAAACCATCATCGTTTTAATTTTAACGCTTTCCGTTCCTCTAATAAATGCGCTAGTTGTTGGATATAAAAATAAAAGTGAATATGTAAAAGAGCTAAAAATGAATCAAAAGGTTAAAAAAATGTCTTGACTAAAAACTAAAACAGGACAAATTTTATAAAAAACTTGATTTTATTATTTATAGATATATAATAATAAGTAGGAGTTATTTTTGTAGTGTTGATTTTTTGGTTAGTGAGATTATATTCTGATTAGACGGAGGAGTGTTGAAAATGAGTTTGGTTGATAAAGTTTTTGGGTCATACAGTAAAAAAGAAATAAAAAGAATAAAGCCAACTTTGAAAAAAATTTTGGGCATGGAAGAAAAATATAAAAAATTTTCTGAATCTGAGCTTAAAGGCCAGACCAAATTGTTTAAAAAGCGTTTGGCCGATGGGGAGTCGCTTGATGACATATTACCTGAAGTTTTTGCTGTTTGTCGCGAGGCAGCATCCAGAGTTTTGAGCATGCGCCATTTTGAGGTTCAACTTATGGCTGGAATCATTTTGCATCAGGGGCGCATTGCTGAAATGAAGACGGGCCAAGGAAAAACATTGGTTGCGACTTTGCCGGTGTATCTTAATGCGTTAACTGGAAAAGGGGCTCATGTAATAACTGTTAATGACTATTTGGCTAAGCGTGACTCCGACCTCATGGGCAAGGTATATAGATATTTGGGCCTGAGCGTTGGCGTTATACTCAATGGAATGGACAACGACGAGCGCCGCAAAGCATATTCTTGCGACGTGACATATGCAACAAATAATGAGGTCGGATTTGACTATCTTCGCGACAATATGTGTATATATAAAGAACAAAAAGTTCAAAGGCCTTTCAATTTTTGCATCGTCGACGAGGTTGACTCAGTTTTGATTGACGAGGCCAGGACGCCGCTTATTATTTCAGGCCCGGGTGAAAAATCAACGGATATGTATGTTCATGCTGACAATTTTGTTAAAACTTTGAAAATGTATAAAGTCAGGGAGCTTGATGATAAAGAAGAACACGACGATGTTGACGGCGACTATATCGTTGATGAAAAGGGAAAAACTGCGACTTTGAATCCTTCCGGAGTTAAAAAAGCTGAAGAATATTTTAACGTTAAAAACTTGATGGATGCTGAAAATATCACACTTTTACACCATATTAATCAAGCAATTAAAGCGCATGGCGTTATGCAAAAAGACACAGATTATGTCGTTAAAGACGGCGAGGTTTTGATTGTTGACGAATTCACAGGAAGAATAATGTTTGGGCGCAGGTATAACGAAGGGCTCCACCAAGCTCTCGAAGCCAAAGAGGGCGTTGACATCGCAAGCGAATCCAAAACTCTTGCCAGCATAACCTTCCAGAATTTGTTTAGGATATATAAAAAGCTGTCTGGAATGACGGGAACTGCCCTGACTGAGGAGGGAGAATTCAGGGAAATATATAAACTGGACGTTGTTGAAATTCCGCCAAACAAGCCTGTCATTCGAAAAGACCATGACTATGTTATTTATAGGACAGAGCAAGCAAAATTTCGCGCTGTCATCGACCAAATAGTTGAATCCCATAAAAAAGGACAACCTGTTTTGGTTGGAACGGTTTCCATAGACAAATCTGAGCGTCTCAGCGCTCTTTTAAAAGAAAAGGGCATTGAGCACACTGTCCTTAACGCTAAACACCACGAACGAGAGGCTCATATCATTGCTCAGGCGGGCAAAAAAGGCGCAGTCACAATAGCAACTAATATGGCTGGGCGCGGAACCGACATCATTCTTGGCGGTAATGCGGAATATATGGCAAAAGAAGAGATGAGAAAAAGGGGATACTATGAAGACCTTATAAACGAAGCAACCGCATATGGAGACACTGATGATCGAGAAATTTTGGAAGCCAGGGAAACTTTTAAAAGCCTAAACTCAGAATATAAAAAGGTAATTTCTGAAAAAGCAAAAGAGGTTAAAGCGGCTGGAGGCTTGTTTATTATTGGAACTGAGCGCCATGAATCCCGAAGAATAGACAATCAGCTGCGGGGGCGTTCAGGTCGTCAAGGAGACCCTGGAGAAAGTCGGTTCTATCTGTCTTTAGAAGACAATCTGATGAGGCTGTATGGCGGGGCGAGAATTGACAAAATGATGAAATTTTTAAAAGTTGATGAAGATATGCCGATAAAAAGCAGGATGCTGACTAATGTTATAGATAATGCTCAGGCTAAGGTTGAGGCGCAAAATTTTGCGATACGTAAAAGCGTTTTAAAATTTGACGACGTCATGAACTCCCAGCGTGAGATAATATATAAAGAACGTGGACAAGTTCTTGAAGGAAAAGATATGAGAAACAGCACTGTCCACATGATGACTGAAGCCATTGCGGAGGTTGTTGACATATATATTCCAGACCATGTTTCCTATGAACATTGGAACCTTGAAGGCTTGCGGGACTATTTTAGTTATATTTTGGACGAAAATGACTTAAAGTATAGCAAAGGCGATCTTGCGGGCGTTAAGAAGGAAGAATTGATTGAGGCGATTCGCAAAAAGGCCATGAGCATATATGAACAAAAGGAGAAGATGGTTGGCCAGGAGCGCATGCGTGAGCTGGAAAGGGTTGTTATTTTGCGGACGGTTGATTCTAAATGGACCAACCACATCGACAACATGGAGGAACTTCGCCGGGGAATCTATTTGCGGTCGTATGCTCAAAAAGACCCTGTCATTGAATATCGAATCGAAGGCTTTGCCATGTTTGATGCGATGGTTTCAAGCATTAAAGAAGAAGTCACAAGGCTCATCTTGACGATTCACATCAGAACTGAGCAGGAAATCAAAAGAGAGGAAGTCAATAAAATTCCGGTTCCTGTCAAATATAAAGAGAGCGCGGCGGGTCAGGAAAGGCGTCCGATTCGAAATCTTCACAACGTTGGACGAAACGATCCTTGTCCATGTGGCAGCGGTAAAAAATATAAGCATTGCTGTGGTAAATAACCAACCATAATTAAAATTATAAACACCTGTTGATAAAAAAGATGTCAGTGAAAATAGATTTGTTGGCATCTTTTTTTATTTAGACACATATTTTTATTGAATGCGTGATTTATCTTAAGGAGAAATAAATATGAATAAATTCTATGGGAAAATCGAATTATTAGGTAAAGAATATAGTTATGTTGTTATAGGATATGAGATGATAATAATTGACTCTAAAGAAGATATATTAAAAACGCATAAAATTGCTCAAATAACCAACAGATGGCTCAAAACCAAAATAAATGAAGGAAAAAGATTAATAGTTAAATTATCCTATAAACACGCGGGAGAAAATGCGCTTATTATGAATATTATCGCTTTTTTTAGCATTTTTGATATGTCAAAATTTTTTATTGAGTTTAAACAATATGAAATTCCAAAAAGAAAAGATGAGATCCACAAAATAACATATGTCAGCGACGTTTTGGACTATTTTTTCAGGCCGAAGGGATATAAGGATTTTGTTTCAAATTTGATTGAATCATTCCACGATGATGTGAAACTGAAAAAAGGAAATTTCAAACATTATTCGTTTAATTATAATAATAAGAATTTTGTCATGTATTTTGGAATTTTGAATGAATATAAAAGGGATAATAGATTTGTTTTTGACATACATAGTCTGTTAATTATTGAATGTGACGAAAATATTGAACTTGACGAGGTGTATAAAATTTCTGTGTATGTTAAAACTTTTTTGGCGCTTGTCTCAAACAAACGAAAAGTCTACTTTGATGAGATAAAAATAAACCGACCCTATGGAGGAAATGAATATAAACCCGGCTATTTTTATTTAAATCAAGGCAAAAAAGAAAACATTAATTACTGTCATACATTAGAATATAATGATGTTGAAGACAATATTCAAAAAATTATGGATAAAATAATTGAAAATGATGTTTTATTTATTCTTTTATTTCAGTATGACACCAACTATATTAAAACTATTGATATAATAAATATATGCGCCGCATTTGAATGTCAATTTAAAGAAACATATTCTGAATTTAAGTGTCAATATCGAAAGATTTATCCTGAATTTAAATGTCGATTTTTTAAAACTTGCGCCAGATTAAACAAAAATAAAGTCTCATTGCGGCAAAAAATAGAATATGCTCTGGCAGATTTTGAAAAATTTTATCAGCAAACCTCAACCCAGCATGTTAAGATAGAATATGATTTTAAGGAGGATTATAAAGAAATGCCCAGCAGGATTGTTTACGCAAGGAACATGCTGGCCCACGGGGACAAAAAGACTGATAATAAAAATTTTCAAATAAACGATGATGTTTTAACAGACACCATTTTATTGCGTGCCATTATATATTTTATGATTTTTAAATCTATTGACATGAATCCAACTAATATTATGAAATGCATTAGAAAATTTACTAGATTTCATTTCTGATAAAAATCAAAAACAGGAGCCTATTTTTATCATGCGTTTTGTGTATTTTGCACTAAATTTGACTTTAAATATTGTGCATAATTCACCTTGACATTAGAAATTTTATGAGTTATCATATATATATGGGTATGAATTTCTAGGAGGAGAATTTTAACATGGACACGGATGGCACTAGTAGGGGCGGCTCGCCTGGTCGAATTTCTAGGCTTTTTGGCTCAAAGCCGCCGGATAAAATAACAGAAGACGACATAATGTTTTTGGTTGAAACTGGCGAAGATGAAGGCATTTTGCTTAGCAGCCAGTCTAAAATGATAGAAAATGTTTTGAAATTTCGAAAAATAGCGGTTTATGAAATTATGACCCATAGAGTTGACATAGAAGCTGTTGAGGAACATGCTAAAATTGCTGATGTTTTGAAAATTGGCGTTGAAAATGGTTTTTCTAGGATACCCGTTTATAAAGAAGACATAGACAACATAATTGGAGCTGTCTATGTTAAAGATTTGTTGGGGCTGATTGGCAAGGAAAATGTTGAAGACAAGCCGATCGGTTCATTCATTCGCGAATTGCCATATATTCCTGAAACTATAAAGTGTTTTGACCTGTTTAGGCAGTTCACAGAAAATCACCAGCACTTTGCCGTCGTTGTTGATAAATACGGCGGAACATCTGGCATTGTGACTATGGAAGACATATTAGAAGCGATCGTTGGGAAAATCCAGGATGAATATGACGATGAACATGACGATATAACAAAAGTAAACCAAACAACCTTCATTATTCAGGGGCACGCGGCTTTGGATCGCGTTTCCGAGGCGTTGGATGTTCGGCTTGAAAGCGACTCGGATTTTGACACTATTGGAGGCTTTTTGATCAATGCTTTAGGAAGAATCCCAGACGAAAATGAACACCCCGTTTTAAAATATGGCGGGATTGAGTTCACGGTTTTGGTTGTCCAGAAGCGTCACATCGCAAAGGTTAGGGCTGTTAAATTAGTTAATCAATGCTAGATATTTATTAATATTATTAAGAAAGTTGTGGTTAATATGATAAAAGAGAAGTCTTGTGGCGCAATTGTCTACGCCTTTATTGATGAAAAATTGAAATTTCTGCTGATAAAAAATGTTAACGGGAGGCATTGGTCTTTCCCAAAAGGGCATGTTGAAAGCGGAGAAACTGAAATTGAAACTGCTTTGCGAGAAACAAAAGAAGAGACGGGGCTTTATGTTGATTTGGATTCTCGTTTTCGCGAGACAGTTTCATATAACGTCGGCGACTATGTGAAAAAAGACGTTGTTTATTTTATTGCAAAAGCCAATTTAGACAATAATGAAGTTGTTTTGCAAAAAGAGGAGGTTTCAAAATATGGTTGGTTTGAATTTGAGGGCGCGATGGACGTTTTAACTTTTGATAATGACAGGAGAATTTTAAAAAGCGCAAAAGAATATCTGAAAAATGTTTAATATTTTTGTTGTTCATTGAATAAGTTCGAGTTTTTGATGTTTTAAAGCTCGAATTCTAATTTTTTCTAAAGAGTTAAAGATATCATCTTGTTGCTTGATTTATATTTAATATATTCCACTCCCGACAAATCAAACATGCGCTTTGCAGCAATGACGCTGTCGGTTGAGAAATATTTGTCTAGTTTATATATAACCGACTTTATGCCCGATTGTATTATCGCTTTGGCGCATTCATTGCAAGGGAAAAGCGTTGTGTATATTCTGGATCCATGGAGGATATTTCCATTACTATTTAATATAGCATTTAATTCTGCGTGGCAAACAAAGGGATATTTGGTTTTTAAAGCGTCTCCCTCCCTGCTCCAGGGCATATCATTGTCATCACATCCTGTCGGCATCCCATTATATCCGAGAGAGAGAATGTGGTTGTTTGGGGCGACAATGCACGCGCCAACTTGGGTTGCTGGATCTTTGCTTCGCTTTGAGGAAAGTTCTGCAACTCCCATAAAATATTCGTCCCATGATATATAATCATTGCGTTTTGACATATTTTAAAATCCCCTTTAATTTTGCCATGAATTTTTAGTTTTATTGATAAAATCCTGACGAGATTTAAGATATTTCAATTTATTTATCATATCCGTGAAGAAGCGCGGGCCAAAAAACAGCAAAAAGTTTGCAACTGCCATAGTTGCAGCAACTGCGTTAGACCATCTTAACGCAAAAAGCGAAGATATGATGCTAAAAAGCAAAATTAAAGAGCTAAAATATCCAAGCCATTTAACTTTAACTGGAATTATGAAAAATATCATCACCGAGAGGTCAGGATATAGCGCTGCAAACGCAAGAAACAGCGACAAATTCAAAAAAGTTGGGTTTGAATGGCCAACCAGCAAGCCGCCTAAAATGGCAAAAATCAGGCCTGTTGTGTAGTATACTGTTAGCTTAAACTCGCCCCAAACCGATTCCAGCCCAGTTCCAATAAAATAGAGAAAATATAGGCTAAGCAGAATAAATATAATATTGCTGCCTAGAGGCGAAAATACTGAACTTGGAGGAATAAATATGAATGTTACAAGGCGCCATATTTGGCCGCCAAAGATTAAATCGCGGTTGAAATAAATCAGAGAGGACAGGGTGAAATTGTTGTTTTGGGCCATTGAAACCAGGTCAAAAAAGTAAACAAGGCCTGATATTATAGCGATCCACAGCGTTAAATTTGGGATTTTAAACCAAGGAATTTTTCGTTCCAATTTATAGATCCACATGAGCAATTCTTCCTTTGCAAATTTAATTAAAGTAGCTCTAATTATATCACATAAAACTCAATCAATCAACAATTAATTTCATAAATTTAGAGCGTTTAGAGTTTAAAAAGTAACAAATCCTAGTGTTTGATTAGGTTATATTTGTTGCAAAAAAATCTCCTCCTTAAAACATCCTGCATTTTTCTTAAAAATCCCTAACATATTCGAATATCATTGACTGCGCTTAAAAAACCAATGCAAAAATTTAAAGCGCCGCCAGCTCACAACGGACTTGATTATTAAACCTTCCTAAACCGCGAGGCTCTTTCCAACCGCCAATAACAAGCGGTAGGTTAATGTCCGCGAAGGCGGGTTGGCTTCAAGTTTTCACGCTTTTTGACCTTGGCTTGTCATTGGCAAATTAAAAAAACTTGGGCATTTTAAATTAGATTTAACCCGCATGGCTGATGGTTTGCGGGCGGCGTTTTAATCGGTTTTATCGTTGGTTTATTTAGAATGCTCTTGAGGGTAGTTTAATTTGAGGGGGAGTTTTTTTAATTGAATGCTGATATTTTTAGAAAAAGTTGTTAAGGAGACAAATGTAACCTAAATCAGACTTTTTGACCTTGACTCGCTATTTAAAGCATTATATAATAAATTTGGGAGGTTTTTAATGTTAACTTGAGATTTACATAAATTAACCATGATTTTTTTAAGGAAGAGGGGGTTTTTTATGAACAAAATTTTAAACGATTTTATTGAAAAACTTAGAACCAACCAAAAGCTCCAATATGAATTCAAAAAATGCAAAACCCTTAAACAAAGCTATGACAGGTTTATGAAAGGCAAATGCAGCTATGAGGAATATGAGGATTTTTTTGAGGATTTAATTAAAAGGAAGGCCCAGCTCTCAGATCAAGACCTTGAGCAGGTTTGCGGCGGAATTTCCTTAAAGAAAATGCTCGCTCCAATAACTATTGTTACTATGCTGACTGGGTCTGGCGCGATTTTGGCGAATAATGTTATGTCTTCTGGACAAAATTCCATTTTTTCTTCATTTAGCCAAAGCGTCGAAAAAAACAATGTCGAAACCATTTGCGATGGGCAAATTCAATTTTCGGCTGGTAATGATTCAATCGTTTTAAAAGGGGTTGACGAGCAAAATCCAGCCAAACTTGACATATCAAACGACCTCTCAAGCAAATTAAAATTTCACAAAAACAAAACATTAAAAATTGGCGCAGGAATTGAATCCATAAAACTTGAGGACCAGGACATCGACATCTCATGCGCTTTGGATTTAAAATCTGTCGACCTGGGCGAAAACAATTCGAAATATAAAATAGTTGACTCTAGCCTCTGGGCGATTGATGAAGACGGAAATTTATCAAAAAATCTGGGATTTATAAATAAATCAATAATATATGACTTTTGCTTTGACAGGATTGATGAACTTCCAAAACTTGAAGGAAATCAAGAGTTTGAAAATCTGGGGCAGGAAGAAGATTTTAGGGCGTTTCTGGCTCTTCCAAACCGCGATCAGCTCAAAGAAAAGAGAGAATATGTGATATATAAACCAAATCAGAAAAAAACTGATAAAGATGATTCGTTAACAAATAAAACAACAATAAACGAAAAGAAGGTTTATGATGATATACAAAATGTTGTTTGGGAACTTACGGAAAAGGTTGAAAAGCGAACTCCTCCAGACGGAATGAGTGAAAATGATATACAATCCGGAATAAAAGAAAATAAATATAGCAAAAATTACAAAATGAATAAATATTGGCGAATTGCAAAGGCTATATATCGCTGGGTTGCAAAAAATATTTCATATGACGACGACAGCCTTGTTGAATCCTGTCGAAAGCCCCAGGATCCGCTTTTTGTTTTTCAAAGCAAAACTGGGGTATGCGCCGGATTTTCGAATTTGACGAATTTGATGATGCGCATGGCGGGAATTCCAAGCCTTAAAGTTTCAACGCTTAAAAACCAAAACTCCGACAAAACAGTTCATGGATACACCGCTATATATTTGCCAAGCAACCAAAATTCAAATGACGCTTTGGGCGACTCTGTTTTTAAAAGCAAAGAAGCTGGATGGGCGCTGCTTGACTCAACTTGGGGGGCAACTGGCGATTCAACAAAAAAAGAAGTCGAAAGTAAATCAAACATCAACAAAAAAGATAGGCTAAAAGAAAATTTTCCTGGGTTTTACAGTCAAAATTCAAGCCTCAAAGATGACAACAAAAAAATCCTAGACTTTAAGTCGCATAAAATATCTCATTTTAGCTCTGGTTTGAGCAATGTTCAAGATAGTCCATTATATAATAAAGATTTCACAAATTTTTCAAGAGGAAATTTGGAGTTCACCTTGGGAGGAAGCGTTCAAGAGCCGACGATATGCATAAAAGCTAGAAAGGGCCAGCAAATTAAAAACCTCAAAATTTCAGACATTCCTCAAAGTCTTTTAAAATATGGCTATTCAATCGAAATCACAAACGGCATTGAATCTTTGACAATTGACAAAGATGATGATATTAAATTGAAAATTTCTGATTCATGTCAACTAAAAACTGCTAACGCCAGCCCCGAAAATAAAAAATATTTTGCAGATGAGATTGCTATTTGGGAAAAAAATTCCAACAATGAACCCGAAAAGCTTGTTAAAGTTTTCAGGCAAAATGGAGTTTGCGGAAAAAATCAAAACCAAGTCAAATATTCAATTGAAGAAGACAAAATTTCCCTGGAAGGAAAAAATATTAACACTCAAAAGTTGCCGCATTCATTAAAATTGATCAGCCAAAAATTCAATAAGCCCTTCCAAACAAACTAAATCGACGCATTTTTAAATAGAGCCGATTTGCTTTGTTTGGTAAAATATTTAGTCAGATATTGACAAAACGTAATCTTTGGTGCTATAATATTTATAGCGAATAGATTCTTTTTTGTTGCTTTCATTAAATTAGCTGTAACGCGGGTTTTTCCTATTTGCTTGCAACACATCAATTGTAAATCAAAAAAATTTCAAAAATGCGCTTGACAGGTTAAAAATTTTTCGGTATAATAGCAATGTAGTTTATCTGTGGAGCAAGGTCATGAATGTTTTAGTCACTGGAAGCAGCCGTGGGATCGGGAAGGCTGTTGCGCTCAAGTTTTTGGATGAGGGTTTTAATGTTATAGGTTTTGATATAAAAAAATCTCAAATAGAAAATGCAAATTATGTTCATATTATACAAAATATATGCGATGATTTGCCAAGTTTAGACAATATTGATATAATTATTAATAACGCTGGGATTCAAGAAGGAAACGTGATAGATGTCAATTTAAAGGGAACAATTAATGTAACCGAAAAATATCTCAGCCCAAACATCAAAAGCGTTGTTTTCATTGCTTCCAGCAGCGCGCAAACCGGCTCTGAATTTCCTCAATATGCTGCGTCTAAAGGGGGCGTCGTTTCATATATGAAAAATGTCGCCTTAAGGATTGCAAAATATGGAGCGACTTCTAACTCTGTGTCCCCTGGCGGGGTTATAACCCCTCTGAATCGCCATATACTCGAAAGCAAGGATCTATATCGCAAGGTTTTAGACGAAACTCTTTTAAACAAGTGGGCAACCGCTGGGGAAATTGCTGATTTTGTATATTTTGTTGGAGTTGTCAATAAAAGCATGACAGGGGAAGATGTTTTTATTGATAATGGAGAAAAATTAAAGTCTAATTTTATTTGGTAGATTTGATTTAAAACTAGTTTTTCTACGCCGCCTAGTATAAAAAAGGAAAGAGGAAGTTTTGATGAATGTTCTTTTGGGAACGTTTAGTTTTTTGCTAACATTTAGTTTAATGACTTTTGTTGAGCGATTTTTTAAAAAAGAAGGGCTATATGTTTGGATATGCGTTGCAACAGTTGCTTCAAATGTTTTAGTCCTAAAAAGCGTTGATCTGTTTGGCTTAACAACCAACCTCGGAAACATCATGTTTATTTCGGTTTTCTCGGCCTCAGACATTATGAATGAAAAATATGGCTCTGGCCACAGCAAAAAAGCCGCAGTTTTGGGCGTTGTTTCCCAGATTGTTTTCTCTTTGGCTTGTTTTTTTTCTCTTCTTTACGCTCCAAGTTCTGTTGATTTAAATCACGTCAGCATGAAAAATCTGTTCTCGATGAATTTGCGGGTTAGCTTTTCGAGCGTTGCGATGTATATTGCAGGCAGTTTTTTGGATATATATCTGTTTTGCAGAATAAAACAAAAATATCCTAATTTTTTATGGCTGAGGAATAATATTTCAACAATAATTTCAAGCTGTCTTCAAAACTATATTTTCGCATTTTTAGCCTTTTTTGGAACATATGACCTCGTGACTTTGCTGTCAATAGCAAGCGTTGCGTGTGTTTTGGAGGCTATAATTTCTTTAGCAGCAACGCCGTTTGTGTATTTGGCCAAAAATTCTCCCCAAAAGCTTATAAAAAACCCCCGAAAGCTTATAAAAAACCCCCGAAAGCTTCCTGCCTCGGGAGATTGTTGAATTTTTTATAAACATGCCTGATATATTTTAACTATGTCATCTTTATCTAACTCTTTAAATCCTTTGAGCGGGCCATTTTTTGTTATCCGTCCTGCCATGATTTCAAAATATTTATCATCAATGTTTAATTTTGTGAGTGTGTCGGTTAAATTTAAATCTTTATATAAAAATTCCTCTAATTTATATATTGCCTTTTTTGCAACCTCCATTTTGCTTAAATTTTTGTCTATATCGAAAACATTAACCCCAAATTTATAAAACCTGTCAACGTTTTCTTCATCCAAAACATACCGCATCCACCTTGGAGTCAGAATTGCAAGGCCAAGTCCATGAGTTATATCATAAAAAGCAGACAATTCGTGTTCAATCGGATGGCAGCTCCACTCGTGGGTTTTATCTTGTTTAATAAAGCCATTGATTGCCCACGACGATGTCCACATCAAATTCGCTCGCGCTTGATAGTTTTCGGGCTCTTTAAGAGCTATGGGGGTGTTCTTTATGACTGTTTTCATGAGCCCTTCCATAAATTTATCCAACATATACATAGCGTCATATGAATAAAAATATGTTTCTATTATATGTGACAATATGTCAGCGCTGCCGCAAGCTGTTTGATATTTGGAGACGCTGTATGTCAGCGTTGGGTCCAAAAAAGAGACTTTGGGGCGAAGGAATGGGCTTGCTTTTCCAAGTTTTTCCCTGGTTTTTTCATTTGTTATGACGCCGCATGCGTCCATTTCAGAGCCTGTTGCAGCTAGGGTTAAAATGCTAAAAACAGGAAGTGCTCTTTCAATTTCTGCCTTTCCCGTCATGAAGTCCCATGGATCCCCGTCATAGTATCTTCCAGCGGCGATGAATTTTGATGCGTCAATGACAGATCCGCCCCCAACCGCCAAAACGACGTCTATGTTTTCTCGTTTGCATATCTTGGCGCCCTCTAAAACGGATGTGCTCCTGGGGTTTGGCTTGATGTTTGAAAGCTCAAAGACTTCAATTCCCGAGTTTTTGAGTTCGCACATTATCTTGTCATATAGGCCCAACTTTTTGATCGTCCCTTGTCCATACACAATCAAAACTTTGCTGCCGAATTTTTTGATTTCGCTCGAGAGGTTTCCTTTGATTTGATCTGGCCCAAAATAAACCTTGGTGCTTACGTCATAAATAAAATTTTGCATTTAAAGATCCCCCTAAACATTACATTTATTAGTTTATACTGTTTGGAATATATATTATCAGTTTTTAATCTGCGTTGTCAAGTCAGATTGTTTAAAAATTCTAAATATTTTGCTAACTTGTGCGTAAATATACTCATTGTAATAAATCTATTTTTTTAAATATTAACATTTTATGTAATTTATTTTCGCTTTTGTCATAGATTTTATACTGGATTGTTAACATTTTGTTGGTTTTCAACAGCAAAAAATTGTGGTATACTTATTTACAGATCGAAATTTTATGTTTGTTTTTTTAACTCAAAAGTACTTGATGGAGGTGAATGAAGCTTTGAAAAATTTAATTAAAAACAAAATGTTTGTTGCGATTTTTTTAGGCTCAGTTGTGGCTTTATCTGCAATAATTGTTGCGGTTGTTGTCATAATTCAAAATCATAACTCAACTTTGCCAAAGGAAGCCAGCTTTTTGGGAGTGAGTCTTGCTGGAATGAAGGTTGAGGAGGTTGAGAAGGTTGTTGACGAAAAAATCAATCCTTTGTATGAAAATTTTGACATAAATTTGGCCTTTAAAGATAAATCTTTGAATATAAATGCGGGCGAATGTTGTTTTTGCTATGTTGGCAGGGAGGTTTTTGAGGCTGCTAGGGAAACCGACTTTAAAAATGGCGAATCTGCAAATCCCGCTGTCCACTATGACGAGTCTAAACTAAATGAAAAAGTTTCTCAATTTGCTCAAAATTCTTTGGTTGCGCCAGTAAAGTCTTCATATAAAAGAGTTGGAGACAGTCTCTTGGTTTCGGCAGGATGTTTGGGTGAAAAAATAAATGAACAGCTGGCAGAAAACGAAATTGTTAATCTGGCAAAAGAAATGTCACCTCAAGCCGTTAATCCTCAAAGCGAGCCCGTTTCGGGAGATGACATTGAAATTGACATTGAAAAAATCAAAAAAGAGGTTGCTTGCGCGCCAAAAGACGCCAAATTTTCAATTTCGGATTCAGGAAAAGCAAAATATGAAAATGAATCAGACGGCATTGATTTCGATCTTGAAGAGGCAAAAAAAATAATAACAGATCCAAAAAGCGGAACATATAAAATTCCTCTAAAAATAACCAAACCTCAAGTCACCGTTGCTTTACTCAAAGCCCAGCACAGTAATGCGGACTGTCCTGATGTTATTGGAACATATACCTCAAACTTTTCAGCAGCAGAAGTCAACCGAACCCACAATTTGCGTCTTGCGTGCGCGGCAATAAATGACAAAACCCTGGCTCCGGGAGAGGTTTTTTCTGCGCTTGAAACAATCGGCCCTGGAAACAGGTCTCAAGGCTATAAAGACGCCATTGTTTTCACTCCAAACGGTCAAACTCAAGGGACTGGCGGAGGAATTTGTCAGGTGACTTCAACGCTGTATATCGCTGCGGTTTACGCCAATATGGACATTGTTGAAAGACACAATCACAGCTATACTGTGATTTACGCGCCGGTTGGTCAAGACGCTGCGTTTGATTCAAGCGGAGTTGATTTGAAGTTTAAAAATACGCGCCAAACGCCAGTTCGAATAAAAGCCTCAATGACAAATAACGCCTTAACAGTCACAATTATGGGCAAAAAGAATCCGTCAGAGGACTGTGATGTTCAAATGACGTCATATGTCGAATCCAGGATAGGCAATAATGGATGTGTTGCTGTTGCAAACATTGTTGTTAGAAAAAACGGCGCAGTTATTAGCGAGCGGACTGTTCGAAGCAGATATAAATCCAAATGAGTTAAAATTTTGATTTTAAAAAGTTGTAATAATATTTACAAAATTGTCACTTTTTGTTGATATAAATTTAAAAATATTCCTGAATTTTTGAGATTTAGGGATATTTTTATTTTTAAAATCTAAAAAAAACCATACGAAAAGTAACATTTTATTGTTAAATAAAAAAACAATTATTAGAAAAAAATTAATAGATATTATTATACCGGTAAAAATTAAACCAAAAAAATTTACAATTTGTTAACAACTTTTTGTAACTAATATGTTATAATTAAAAACATGTTATAAATTTGTAACAATTAATTGTGAATTTTTTAACACATTGTGGGAGGTTGGTTTAATTGAAAAAGTTTAATTTAAAATGTGCGCCAGCAATTATTTCCATATCAATCGTTTTAAGCAGTTTTGCAGGGCTTGGAGTTGCTGCGTTTTCTGCGGATGGGGTGGATTTGCTGTCTGCTGAGGAGATTATTTTGCCAGAGGAACTTGCTTCTGGTAAAGGAAAAACTTTGAGTGAGCAATTGTTTGATGGAAGCGGGGCTGCTTTGCAAAGTCACGCTGAAAAGCCGGCTGAGGGAAATTCTGTTGAGTTAAGGGATTTGCCTTCGAAATTTGTTCATTCTTCCCCGCTTGTCACTAAACTTGACCGAAGCGTTGGAATTGAGATTCAAGAAAAACGCGAAGAAGAAGCAAGGAAGGCTGAAGAAGCGAGAAAAGCTGAACAAGAGGCCCAAAAAGCCGCTGAAGCAGCAAGAAAAGCTGAAGAAGCAAGAAAAGCAGCTGAGCAAGAGGCCAAAAAAGCTGCTGAAGCCTCAAAAAAAGCTGAAAAATCCAAAAAAGCTGCTAACAAACCGGCTGAAAACAAATCCTACTCAGCTCCCTCAAATTCTGCGCCCGCTTCAAACTCTTCGACCGGACAAGCTGCTTTCAACGCAGCAAAAGCCTGCATCGGACTTCAGTATGGAACCTCAAAAGATGGGATTAGTTTGGATTGCTCCGGCCTTGTAGCATATGCATATAAAAAAGCCGGAATAAACCTGCCCCACAGCGCTCGAGCTCAATATGGAGCATGCAAAAAAATTTCCGCCAATTCGCTTCAAGTTGGTGACCTGATTTTTTGGGCCTCAGGAAAAAATGTCAATCATGTTGGGATATACGCCGGAAACGGACAAGTTCTGGAATCATCTGTTTCAGGAAAGCCTATAGCAATTCGCAAAATATGGAGCAGTTCTGGGCAGTCTGTCATTGGTTATGGAAGGCCGTGAATACTGCTACATATTCCGGCTTGGCAGCTGACTTTAAAAGTTGGCTGCTTGTTTTATTTTGTTTAAAGCTCTTTTTAAAATTTCGTCAAAAAGCTATTGAAAAATGCAATGAATTTTGTTAGGCTGGTTTTACATAGAAAAAATTTGGAGGAGACATTAATGAAATGTGTGGATATATACACTGACGGAGCGTGCAGCGGCAATCCTGGCCCAGGAGGATGGGGTGCTATTTTAAGATATGGAAAATATGAACGAGAAATGAGCGGAGGAGAAGCCAAAACAACAAACAACAGGATGGAGCTTTTGGCGATAATCTCAGCGCTTGAGGCCTTAAATGAGCCGTGTAAAGCGCATATTCATAGCGACTCAAAATATGTTATAGATTCAATAACTCAAGGCTGGGCGAAAAGATGGCAAGCTAATGGCTGGATGCGAAACAAAAAGGAAAGAGCCTTAAACGTTGATTTGTGGGGGCGTCTTTTGGACTTGCTTGAGAAACATTCGGTTGAATTTGACTGGATCAAAGGCCATTCTGGCCACCCTGAAAACGAGCGGTGTGATCAAATGGCGGTTGAAGAATCAAAAAAATTTTTGTGATATTTTGTATATTGGTAAACATTTTGCAAAAAAATAAAAACTGTCATTTAATTTGAAAATAAAAAGCCAGTTTGAGATATCTTATGCTTGAAAAAGAAAGGAAAATGTTATATAATTTTAATTGTTAGAGATAATTATTTTATAAAGTTATAGATTTTGGAGATGAGTTTTTTTATGGAAAAACCTTTCATTTACATGGATAACGCAGCAACAACCAAAACGTCCGACTCATGTTTTAACGCAATGCTTCCATATATTCAGCAAAATTACGGCAATCCCAGCAGCATATATTCAATCGCGCATGTCGCAAAGGCTGCTGTTGAAGGCGCAAGAAAAAAGGCTTCGGCTGCAATTGGCGCTTTGCCTGAAGAAATTTTTTTCACCTCCTGCGCAACCGAGTCAGACAATTGGGCAATCAAATGCGGCGCAAAACTCGGCCTTGATCAAGGAAAAAATCAAATAATAACAACAAATTTTGAACATCACGCTGTTTTAAATGCCTGCAAAAATCTCGAATCAAACGGCTTTGAAGTGATATATTTGCCTGTTGACAAAGATGGCCTAATCTCCCCGAAACAGGTTGAAGAAGCAATAACCGAAAAAACTGCTTTGGTGACGGTGATGTATGCAAATAATGAAATAGGAACTGTTTTGCCCATACCAGAAATTGGGGCGATTTGCCGCCAAAAAGGCGTTTTATTCCACACCGACGCAGTTCAGGCGATTGGGCATGTTGAAATTGATGTCCATAAACAAAACATAGATATGCTCTCAATTTCTGGCCACAAAATCCACGCTCCCAAAGGAGTTGGTCTTTTATATGTTAATAAAAAAATTAACCTGCCAAATTTGCTTGACGGAGGGGCTCAAGAGCGCGGAAGAAGGGGCGGAACCGAGAATGTTGCCTATATCGTCGCGCTTGGGCAGGCTTTGGAAGATTGCGCTAAAAATATTGAGGTTCGTGAGAAAAAAATTGAAATACTCAGAAATAAAATAGTCGAATCTGTTTTAAATGAGGTTCCAAAAGTTAGGGTTAATGGCTCAATGAAGCATCGTTTGAGCGGGAACGTTAACTTTTCATTTGAAGGAGTTGAGGGCGAATCCATATTGCTGCTTTTGGATTCGTTTGGGATTTGCGCCTCCAGCGGGTCTGCATGCACTTCGGGCTCACTGGATCCATCACACGTTTTGCTTGCAATTGGCCTGCCCCACGAAACAGCGCATGGATCGCTTCGAATAAGCCTTTGTGCTGAAAACACAGAAAAAGAAGTTGACTATGTCATAGAAACAATTCCGAAAGTCATTTCAAGGCTTCGGGAAATGTCGCCTGTTTGGAACGGCTAAAAAAATTTAAAGAATAAGGGAGAGTGAATTGAAAATGGCTATGGAGTATTCAAAGAAGGTTATGGACCATTTTATGAATCCGAGAAATGTTGGAGAAATTGAGGATGCAGACGGCGTTGGCGAGGTTGGAAACGCAAAATGTGGAGACATAATGAAGATGTTTTTAAAAATCGAAAATGGAATCATCAAAGACATCAAATTCAAAACTTTTGGCTGTGGATCCGCGATTGCAACCAGCTCTATGGCAACTGAGATGGTTAAAGGAAAGCCGATAAGCGAAGCTATAAAATTAACAAATGCGGCTGTTGTTGAGGCGCTGGACGGATTGCCAAAAGTTAAGGTCCATTGTTCGGTTTTAGCAGAACAAGCGATTAAAGCGGCGCTTTGCGACTATTATCGACGCCAGGGAGTTGATCCTGAGCCAATTTTAGGCAAAATTCCTCCTGTTGAATCCTGTCATATTCATGACTAATTGGATTTTTTATCAAAGTGGGAGCTAAAATATGTCTATTTTGAATATTGTTTTGGTTGAGCCTCAAATACCTCAAAACACCGGAAACATTGCAAGAACCTGCGCCGCAACGGGCTGTCGGCTGCATTTGGTTGAGCCTTTAGGGTTTGAGATTGATGATAAAAAATTAAAAAGAGCCGGCCTTGATTACTGGCAGTATTTAGATGTTGTTATATACACGGGGTTGGATGAGTTTTTAAAGTCAAATAATAATGGTAATATGTATTTTTTCACGACTAAAGCGCAAAATATCTACTCAAATATAAAATATTGCGATAATAGCTGGTTGATTTTTGGTCGTGAAGACGCCGGTTTGCCGGAAGAGCTTTTGAAAAAAAATCCTAAAAATTGCGTAAGAATCCCTATGGGAGAGGGAATTCGCAGCTTAAATTTGTCTAATGCTGTTGCGATCGGAGCATATGAAGTTTTAAGGCAGTGGAATTTTCCAAATCTGACAAATAAAGGAAAATTAACAAAATATTGTTGGGATGAATGATATTTAAATTAACTATTCAATATTTTTTGATATAATATACAGCAAAGATCTTTTTATATAATTTTAAATTTAATTGAAAATTTTAAGGAGCTAGCTATATTATGGACAATTTTAGAATAAAAACCATAAAAAAATGTATAGAATGGCTTGCTGTGGTTGCTTTGATTCTTGGATCATTTAATGACTTTGGCCTGAAAGCTTTTGCAAATTTAGAGCAGGAAGAAAATTTTTGCATGGATAAAATGAACAATTTGCCAATAGACGAGGATTTTTTAACTGAAGCGACAAAATTGCCAAATGTTGATGAGTTAGATGAATCCAGGATTGAACCGATTGTGCACATGAACGATACAGTCGAGCAAGTCGTTCTAAACGAAAAAAGTTGTTATGATAAAATATTTCAAGAAGTTGAAAAATTAAAGCAAACAGCGAAAAATTCTCAATCCTATTTAAAAAAAGAAGATGCGTGTTTACCAGAAAAAATGCGCCTAGCCAATGAAATATATCGTTGGGTTGCAACAAATATTCGAGCTGATCATGAATCTTTTGAATCTGTCAAAAATGATGAACAAGTTTATGTCAAGCCCCAGGATGAATATTTTGTTTATGATCAACGGCTTGGCTTTTGTGAGGGATATGCACGGCTTGTGAACTTGATGATGCGAATGGCCGATATACCCTGCATCTATGTTGCGTCGATTAACGGGCCAGCTGAAAATTATGGCCATGCATTCAACGCTGTGTATATTGAAGACACTTGCGCAGATCGAAAGGGATGGACTTTGCTGGACGCGGCGAATGCTTGGCCCGGAGGCTTTGACAGATACAAATCACTCACTAAATTTTTGTTTGGGGAAGCTTTTTTTAATCTAGACTTTTTTAATATTATAATGCCGAAAAATGATGATTATGTTAAAAATATCTATTATTTACTGGAAATTTCTTGTGAACAATGTCATAATCCATCTTCAGAATTTATTGAGGAAAAAAACAAAAAAATTGAAAATGTTTTGAAAATTTTAAATAGTGACGAAAAATATGAAAATTGTTCACATTTTAAAGAAATTAAATTTTTCAATCATTCTGGATATTTATATTTTAATTATAAAACCGACGTCACCATGATAAAAGCCAAAGAGATTCGAAATGAAGAAGAGGAAGGTTTTTTAAAAAACGATTTTAGTTGCTTCGAAACTAAATTAAGAGAATATAATGAAAATTTCATGCTAAATTCAGATATTATATATAACCTTTTATTATTAACTGGGTTGGAAAAACTCGATTTAAACCAGGAAAATATGGCAGAATTGAAAAATATCAAATTTGGATTTGAAGAATCTTTAAGGGATGGACATGAATTTTTATATGCATATTGTGGGAAAAAACCAAATGCTGTGGCTAATAATATAAACGAAACTGATCAAAAAAATCAAAATAGTTATTATTTTAAAGAAAAGTTTGAAGAATTTTTCCCTGCGTTTTATAATTCCAAACAATCTTTTAAAGATGCTAATATGAGAATTATTAAAAAAAGTTTTCATAAAATATCCACTTTTGAAATTGATATAGGGAATATAAACACGCCAATTTTGCTTGGAGAATCCCACGAAGGGAATGCTCGGTTGGACCTCAATTGTCAGGTTGACATGGACATATCGTGCTTTTCGTCTTTGTCGCCAGATGAGCAAAAAAAGCAGATAGACGAGATCAAACAGACGCTTAAAATGTTAAATGTTTTTGATGATCGCATAGAGTGTGGTGGTTTATTTCAAATAAATAATAAATATGGAATAACAGTGAATATTCCCGGATGTATTGAAAAATTAAAGCTTCACGGCAATATATCTATCGATATAGGAGCTTCTGATGAATTGATTGAAATAGACACGACTGATTCGGAAATATATGACTTTGAGGATGGAATTTTATATGAAAAATTTGATGGCAAACGGGGAAAGGAGATCGCAAGAACAAAGAAAAATCCGGTGAAAATTTAAAAATATTTAATTTAATAAATAAATATATTACAAGCTGTATTTGAAATGCGGCTTGTTTTTTTATATATTTTTAACAACATACAAAAATTTATAATGAAAAATAGACAAAAATTTTAAACAAACTTTGTTAATTTTGCATATAGATTAATTTTAATAAACCATTGACAAGTTTTACCACATAATGTATAATATAAATGATGATACTTTTAAATAGTATTATCTAAGCGAAATTTTATATTGTTCATCAAATATTAACTGCAAAGGATGTGATTATCATGAGTAATTCGATGACAAAATTAAAAAAAGGCGTTTTAAAAAAATCTCTAGCCTTATTTTTGGCGGTTTTAATGTGCATAACTTGCTTAACCGTTTCGGTTTTTGCCGGTGCGGAGGGGGAAGAAATGTTTTGCAATGACAAAATGAACAGTTTGCCAACTAGAAGCAGAGCGTTTTTTTCAGAAACCACCAAATTGCCCGACGTGAATCGGCTGAATCCAACGCGCCTTGAAACTGTTGTCCACTCTAACGGTTCAAGAGAATATATTTTCGTGGATGAGCAGGCTTGCTACAAAAAAATGGTTGAAGTTGTCAAAAATCTGCAACAAAGCGTTAGAAACGGCAATGATTTAAAAGCTTGGGGGGAGGATTATTATAAATATGTTGGTTTACCGGAAAAAATGCGTTTGGCAGATGCTATTTACCGATGGGTTGCCGAAAATATACTTTATGACTTTGAAACATATGATATTGTCGACAAAGACGCAAACGGCAGCCAGGCAACATGGAAACCACAAGATGCATATTTTGTTTTTAAAACGAAAAAAGGCGTTTGTGAGGGATACGCAAGGCTTGCAAATTTAATGATGCGTATCGCCGGCATACCGTGTATGTATGTTTCCAGTATTTGTGGAAAAGATGATTACTGCGCCCACGCATTTAATGCTGTTTATATTAAGGATGATGTGAATGGAAGGCAAGGCTGGACGCTTGTTGACCCAACATGGGCTTCTCCAAACGGATCAGATGGAAACAATCCAAACGCCAGGAAAACCATTTCTGGAGTGACAAAATTTGCAAAAGGTTGCTTTAATGTTTTTAAAAGAAATGATAATTATTTAAAAGAACTTTATAATAATTTCGCAATTTATGCTAATCAAATGGCGGATATGGGCTGTGATAGAATGGCTGTTCAACTAAACAGAGTTTCGTCAACAATTTTGAATAATTTAAATCAACAATACCCAGACGGTTCACACTTTCAAAAAATCCAGTTCTATAACGCAAATGGATCTTTACGCGTTCAATATCAAGCGAATATAAAAGCTCAGGATATGAAAAAATATGACGCTAATATGTTAAAATCTTGCGCGGATGAATTGATGGGAAAATCCGAAAAGAGTTTTTGTGTGTGGCCAACAGGACAAGCAAATTTAGTTTTAAGGGACGTAAATTTTCATGGACTCTGGTTCACAAATTCTTGTTTTGAAAGAATAAACAACCCTGACCCTTTTCAAAAAGATAAAGCTAAACAGTATCTGGCAACGCTTAAAATTATATGTCATAATATTGTTCAGAAACATTTAAAAAATATTGCAAATGCTTGGACACCTCAAAATGCTTTAAAACAATTGAATGATGAAATAAATTCAAGACTAAATGCTTTAAACAATGCGTATGGTGACATCACCGGATTTAAACATTTAACCTTCAATTTAAAACGTGAAACAAACCCGGTTTATGGGCAAAACAGGCGTTATAATGTTTTAACGTTAAAATGTGAAACTGCGTTAGATGAAAGCGAAATCAGGAATCGATTGGATGAAAGTTTTTCAAATGATACTGAGTTTTTGAAAGAGCAAAAAGCAAAGGAAGATCAAAAGTTCTATAAAGAATTTTTCCCAGCATTCTATCAACCAGATAAATCAATTGAGCATGCTAATAAAAAGGTTATTAAACATCTATATCACAAACTGTTTGCATTTGAATTTTCACACGAATTTTGGGATCAAAAAATAAACTTTCCGCGCCTTAAAGAAACTTCTCATGAAGGAAATGCTCAAATAGAGCCCGCTGCTCCTAAAGATGAGAATAAACCATATTATGTTCCGCAAGAACTTAAAAAATATGGTTTGGAAGTTGTCATTCCGTGTAATGTTAAAATTCTGATCCTCACGGGAGATGAGCGTGTGAATTTTGATGATGCGTTGGGCTTGCAGGAAGTTGGCGGAGTATCCACATACTATATTTTAAAGGATGGCAATGTGTATGACCAAAACGGAACGCTGATTTTTGGAAGAGTCAAAGATGATAATTATGGAGGTTACTATAACTATAATAATTATACATATGACAATAATACTTACAATTATACATATGATAATAATACTTACAATTATACAAATGACAATAACAACAACAATTATACATATGATAATAACACCTATAATAATTATAATACATATGACAGCAATACATATAGCTGTGGCATTAAAGCCAAAAAGAAAAAACAACAAAAGCGCTATATTTGCGCTAAAAGCAAAAATTCACAAAAACAAAGTGTTTGCGCTAAAAGCAAAAATTCACAAAAACAAAGTGTCTGCGCTAAAAGCAAAAATTTACAAAAACAAAGTGTCTGCGCTAAAAGCAAAAATTCACAAAAAGCTAAAAGTAAAAATTCACAAAAACAAAGTGTTTGCAGATAAAGAAAGGATATATTAAAAGATTGAAAATAAATCAACATAGACAAAGGAAGTTGACTTAATTGATTTTTAGTTTGCTTCCTTTTTGTTTATTCAACTTCTAACCTAGCTCAAAAATTAGGTTGACAAAATTTTATTTTTTGTATATAATTGGCCTGTGATGTGGAAGTGTTTTAAATGGAGGAAGAAATTTTTGGGAAATTCTGGTGCTAAAAAAACTCTTTTGCTTTTTATATACACTTGCCTGGCAGCCGTTTGTTTTGCATATGGTTTTATTATATACAGCACTGGCTCCGGGACAAGCTTTTTTATCACTTGGTTTGCAATTGGAACGCTGTTTTTGGGGTGTGATATTGTTGTTGGGTTTAATATATATGGCAAGATTCCAAAAATTTTCAAAAAAGTTCTTCTGCTTTTTGCTGCCATAGTTTTATCAAGTTTTGTCACTGTTGAAAGCTTTATTATTAGCGGATTTTTTTCTGATTATGCTGGCAATTTAGATTATATTATCGTTTTAGGCGCTCAAGTTTATTCTGAAGGGCCAAGTGCTATTTTAAAATATAGGCTTGACGAGGCCGCAAAATATCTCAAGCAAAATTTAAACACAATATGTATAGTTTCTGGTGGGCAGGGCCATAATGAACCTTTTGCCGAGGCGATTGGCATGAAAAAATACCTTGAAGAGGCGGGAATTGAGGAAAAAAGGATTCTTCTGGAATCTGACTCCAAAAACACTAATCAAAATATTACAAACAGTATGAAATATATAGAACCGGGCAAGTCAGTTGGAATTGTGACTAATAATTTTCACATGTTTCGGGCGCTTCAAACAGCAAAAAAACAAGGATTGAGAGAGCCCCATGCAATTGTTGCTGGGATGGACAATCTATATCTTCCGAACAACATGTTGCGAGAATATTTTGGCGAGCTCAGTTTCCTAATTTCTTAAAGCGGAGGGCGAGAATGATTGGCAAAAAAGCTATTGTTGCAATGAGCGGCGGGGTTGATTCGAGCGTTGCGGCTTTGATTCTAAAACAACAAGGTTTTGACCTAATTGGAGCAACAATGAAGCTGTTTGATAATGAAGACGTCGGCGTTTGCGAAAAAAACACATGCTGTTCTCTCAAAGACATTGATGACGCAAGAAATATTGCATATGAGCTGAATATTCCATACTATGTCTTTAATTTTTCACACAAATTTAAATCGGCTGTTATCGACAAATTCATACATGCATATGAAAACGGCCTAACTCCAAACCCGTGCATTGACTGCAACCGGTATTTAAAATTTGACAAACTGCTTCAACGAGCCAAGGAGCTCAACTTTGACTTTATCGCAACAGGCCACTATGCACAAGTTGAATATAATCAAAAAAGTGGGCGTTGGATTTTGAAAAAAGCGACTGATCCACATAAAGATCAAAGCTATGTTTTATATTCGCTGACTCAAGAGCAACTGTCGCGCACTTTGTTTCCACTCGGCAAAATGAACAAAAACGAGGTTCGAGAAATCGCAAAAAGCAACAATTTCAACAATGCAAAAAAACACGACAGTCAGGACATTTGTTTTATTAAAAACGGCAAATATTCGGATTTCATCAAATCACACACAAATAAAAACTATCCGCCTGGGAATTTTGTTGATATTGACGGCAAATTCCTTGGGCCCCACAAAGGCATTATACACTATACAATTGGCCAGAGGAAGGGGCTTGGCTTGTCTTTTTCTGAGCCGATGTATGTTTTAAAAATCGATCCTCAAAGCAATCAAATAACCCTTGCGCCAAACGAAAAAACATACACAAAAACGCTGGTTGCCAAAGATATAAACTTGATTTCAAAAGAAAATTTATATGTAAAAACAAAAATTAAGGCTAAAGTCAGATATAACCAACAAGAGCAATGGGCAGTTGCTGTTCAGCTCAACTCAAACCAAATCAAGGTTGAATTTGAAAAGCCCCAACGCGCGATAACCAAAGGGCAGGCGGTTGTTTTATATGACGAAGATGTTGTTGTTGGCGGGGGGACAATTTGCCAGACGTGATTAAATATAACCCCAATTTAAAAATACTATTTTTTTACCTTTAATACTTTTAGTGTTAATTAAAACTTTTTTTAAAAATCGCTTGACAATATTTAAATAATGTGATATAATGAAAGAGATATAGTTGAAAGGAGCGAAGAGCAATGAGTGCTGCATTTTGTTTTGAAGTTAACAATTTGTGGCGAGTATGGGAAGATGTTTTTGCCCATACAGGTTTTGCGCGCTTTAAACTATAGTTGAAACTGTGTTTTTAGATTATGATCGCGTGTGTGTGGAGCAAAGTTTTTAGAGCTTCCATACGCGCGATTTTTTCTTTGAGAAAGGAGTTGATTTTGCTGTGGAAACAGATTGGGACTGGAAAAGAAACAAACATATATTTATGAAAGAGAGAGATTTTTATGAATTATTTAGAATTTGGTGGACAATATGTTCCACAACAACTCAAAATAAAGCTTAATAAATTAAAAGAAGAATTTGACCGATTGGTTGGAAGCGAAGAATTTTCCGGAGAATATAGACGCTGTTTGAAACAATTTGTTGGCAGGCCATCGCCGCTGTTTTTTGCGAGCAATTTAACCAAATATGCGGGTGGGGCCAAAATATATTTGAAGAGGGAGGATCTGAACCACACCGGCGCGCATAAGATAAATAACGCAATCGGCCAAGCTTTGCTCGCGAGAAAAATGAACAAAACGCACATTATTGCTGAAACAGGGGCGGGACAGCATGGAGTCGCAACAGCAACCGCAGCAGCGCTTTTTGGCCTAAAATGCAAGATATTTATGGGCAAAGAGGACGTCAAAAGGCAAAAAATCAATGTTAATAAAATGAAACTTTTGGGAGCTGATGTTTTCGAAGTCACAACTGGCAATCAAACTTTGAAGGAAGCTGTTGATGTTGCGTTTGATTATTTTCTTAATCATCAAGATGTTTTTTATTTAATTGGCTCTGCGGTTGGCCCGAGTCCATATCCCGAGATGGTTAAATATTTTCAAAAAGTTATCGGCGAGGAAGCAAAGCGACAGATAGTTGAGCAGGAAGGAAAGTTGCCAAAAGCGATTGTCGCGTGCGTTGGGGGCGGAAGCAACAGCATAGGGCTGTTTGCAGATTTTATCGATGAAAAGCAAGTTGATATATATGGGGTTGAGGGCGCAGGCAAGGGCTTGGAGTCTGGAAAGCATGCGTGCGCAATATATCAAAACAAAATAGGCGTTATACACGGAATGAAGACATATGTTATGCAGGATGAAAATGGGAAAATCAAAGACGCATATTCCATTTCAGCCGGGCTAGACTATCCCGGAATCGGCCCAGAACACGCATATCTATATAAAACAGGCAGGGTTAAATATGACAGTATCACGGATAGCGAAGCCACTGGTGCATTCACCTTGCTTTGCCGTTTGGAGGGGATTGTTCCTGCGCTGGAGAGCAGTCACGCAGTGGCATATGCGCTAAAAATTGCTAAGCAGTATGATAAAAATGACGCTATAGTTGTTAATTTGTCGGGCAGGGGAGATAAAGATTTAAACACGATGATTAAAATAATGGAGCAAAAAAGGGAGAAAAATTTAGTTAAAACTGACAAAAACACGGACATTAGATCAATGTGAATTGTTGAAAAAGTAGATTATATAAAAAATGCTTGACAAAAGCTGACTACAGATGTAAACTATATACACGCAGATTACATTTGTAGTCAATATATTTTTTAAGAGGGTTTTTCAAAGTGATGAATAAAGTAACAGATGCTGAGTATGAGGTTATGAAAGCGGTTTGAAAAAAGCCGTGGAGCAAAACGACCGTTAAAACTTTGATTTCGCGGCTTGCTTCCAAAGGGGCCTTAAAGATCGATAAAGCCGCGAGCAGTGTATATAAATATAAAGCCAACATTTCAGAGGACGAATATAAAAATCAAGAGAGCGAAAATTTAATTGGAAAATTGTTTAACGGCTCAATAAATGAAATGCTGTTAAATTTCACAAAATCCAAGAAACTTTCAAAGCAAGAATTGGAAGAATTGATAAAATTAGTGGGTGAAGAGGAAAAATGATGGGGTGTTTTGTTGTAAAAATTGCTTGGATGTCCTTGGTTTCGTCCATGTTGGGCTTGATGATTTTGGGGATAAGAAAGATTAATAAAAAAATGCCTATACAATTAATTTCAATGTTTTGGCTAATATTTTTAGCATTTTTGATAATACCGTTTCAATTTGAAAATATTCATAATAATCTGAAAATAACTCAACCAATTGGCAAAATCAGAGAAAACGTTTTGACAAGAATTGAGATTCAAAGCCAAAGCCCGGAGTCAATAAACCTTTGGAATATAGCGTTTTTTGCTCATTTGATTGTTTTTTCAATCCTGTGTTTAAAAGATAGCTGCGCCTATATCATTCTAAAATATAAGATTAAAAATAAAAAAATTGAGCTGGGCCCAGAAAATTTGAAATTATTCGACATAGCAAAAGAAAAATTAAATTTTAAAAGAAAAGTCGACCTAATATGTCAAGACAGCATTCTAACGCCGTCAACTGTTGGGATATTCAGGCCCAAGATTTTGATTTCTAAAAAATTTTTGGCCCTGTCTGAAAAAGAGCAGGAATTCATCTTCCTCCACGAGCTCATGCATATAAAAAAATCTGACAATATTAAATATTTTTTGATAAATATACTAAAAAATTTTTACTGGTTTAACCCGATGATAAATTTTTTGACAAGGAGGCTTAAAGAAGACATTGAAATATTAACGGATAAATTGGTAATAAAATATGTTGAAATTAAAAAATATTTGATATTAATATTAAAAATTTCACAGTTCGAAGCGTCAAATGGCGGGGCATTTCCATCGTTTGCCGCTGACAAAAAAATTTTAGAAAGAAGGATTAAAATCGTGAAAAAAGAAAGAAAATTAAGCCTAAAAGTTATATCTTTATTTGCAGCATCTATATGTACAACTTTATTAAGTGTTAAATTAAAAGGTAAATCTTTCGATTCCAATAATTTTTTTGTTTCTTCAGAAATATTAATTCTTCCTGGACTTCCAGAACTTTCCATTTTATTAGCAATTAGAACGTCACTCCCAAAAATATCATATCTAACAACAGAACTTCCGATAATTCCCGCAATAACAGTACCTGTATGGATTCCAATTCTCATATCTAATAATTCATAATTAACTCTTTTTCTTACATCTCTAATTATATTTATCATTTCTTCTCCCATTTTACATACATTTTTAGCTTCTTCATAATAATTTCTTTCATTCATTGAAACTTTTCCATTAAATCCCATAACAACATAACAATCTCCTATAGTATGAACTTTATAAACATGACATGCCTTTGTTGCATGATCAAAATTTTTAAATAGTTCCATAAGCATTTTTACGACTTCTACTGGTTCATGACAATTACCAAAATCGGTATATCTAACTATATCTGCGAATAACATTGTAACACTTTCTAGAACATCTGCAACTGGGATATCATCTTTCATATTTTGTACGACATGTAATGGCATTAAATTAAATAGCATTTTTTCTGTGTCAACTAATGTTTTACTCTCTTTTTGATTTGCCAGAAAAATTGTTGTCATATCAAAATATAGTATTAAAATATATATTAGTTTAATGACTGATATTGTTATTAAAAATATATTATATTTTTTAATCAACCATTCATCCCTGTTTGTAACTATATCAACTATATATACAACAATATGTAAAGCAATATTTATTGTGATTTGAAGATAATTTAATATACCACAGGCTTCAATTCCTGTCAAAATAACTATTTCTTCCACTGCCATATTTAATAAATTATATTCATCTATATGACTATTAAAAATAACATTATTTATTGTTATACCTAAATATAAAATTGTAAAATAAATAAACATAAATAATGGATAATA
>CADAPX010000002.1 GCA_902789925.1 Oscillospiraceae bacterium
TTTGAGAATTTTTTTAAATTTAAATTTAGAAAGGAAGTGTCTATGATGAAAGACAAAAAGCAAAACAGCAAATTAGACAAAGAAGCATTAAAAAAAGTTGCTGGCGGCGGGCCAAATGATGATGATGAGAAGGATGATTTGCCTCCGATTGCAAAGTATTTGTATGAAGAAAACTGGACAGAGGAAGAAGAGATTGATCGACTTGGGTCGAGAGAAAATTCTCCAGGCAGATGGAAGTCGTGTTGAGTTGGAGATATTTTTAATTTAACACTTGACATTTTGAACTAAATGTGTTATTATGAACTCATGGGGATTTTTGATTTGATGAAAATTTCCCAAATATTACATAATTTTAATTCAAGAAAGGAGGTGGGCAAGATGAAAGAGGATAAAAAGAATAAATCCCAAAATCAAAGCAGCGAGTTAAACAAAAAAAATCTTAAAGGCGTTGCTGGCGGAGGGCCGCGCGCTATACAGATTACAGCCGGTGACGGAAGTGCGCGTAATGTCACTATGATTGGAGGGGTTGTATATATAGAAGATCCACCTGGGCATTGGCGATCCGAAACCGATGAAGAATGGGAAGCAAGAAGAATACGATAGGCGCCTAGACCTTAAATGAGTTGATGGAATGTTTAATAGCTTTTGATTAATCTCAAATAAAAACATCATTTAAGAATACATAAAAACAATTTTTCAAAAAGGAAGTGTTTAAAATGAAAGAGGATAAAAAGAACAAATCCCAAGACCAAAACAACAATTTAAACAAAAACGACCTCGAAAACGTTGCTGGCGGAGGGCCAAACGGTAAAGATTGGCTGGCCAGGGAAAATGATTCTTATGATAGACTGAAAAAGGGTAATTATAAAGATTTTTTCTCTTAATATATTTACCCAAAACAAAAGCCTCGCAGCAAGCAAAAGCTGCGGGGCTTTAATTTTTTCGAAAAATCGTCCGCTATTTTTGCTTTGTCTTTTTTATGACCTTAAGCCGACCAAATTCTTCTCTTTCCTTTTCTTCCAGAGCGTTTGAGATATATTTGATTGTTTTTTCAAACTTGGGAATGTTGACGTTTTTCAGGGCATTTGCGCGCCGTTGAGTTTTTTTTATTTCATTAGCGAGCCGATATACGCTGTTTTCAACCTCGGCCAAAACAACGCTTATCTTCTTGGCCTTGTAGAAGCATATATACGCTATGTCTAGCTGAGAATTGGTTCCGGAAAAGCCATATGCTCGAGCGTCAAAGCTGGATTTGAGCCTAACTTTAGGAATCTCAACCCCCATAACGCTTTTATATTTTATTTCAAGCCCCGTTTCAACTTCAATGCCTTTAGCGATGCTGTCGCAAACGCCCAGAGTTATGTTAGCGGTCTGCAAAGCTTTATATGCTCTGGCAAATGTTGACTCAATTTCGCCCCGAATTGATTTTGCGGAGTCAATCAGAGCCATCATCTCCCGAACCAAAACGTTTCTCTTCCTGTCCATCAAATCAAAGCCAAGATTGGCAAGCATTAAGGATTTTTTGATATGTATCAAATTTCCTTTGGTTGGAAAAACTGAAAAACTCATTTTTAAAGCACCCGCTTTCTCCTTTTAAATTTTGGCTTTGAAGCGCTTGGCCCTTGACGGATCATAGTTTTCTTCCAAAAGCTCGCTGTCGATCCTGTTAAGCTCCTCTTTTGGCATCAAACACAGCAAATCCCAGCCCAAGTTTAAGGTTTGTTCTATTGACCTTTCTTCGTCATCGCCCTGAGTCAAAAAATGTTGCTCAAAGTTTTTTCCAAATTCCAAATACGCTTTATCGGTTTCAGAAAGCTCCTCCTCGCCAATAACAGAAGCAAGAGACCGAGCGTCCTGAACTCGAGCATAGCAAGCAAAAAGCTGATTCGCAACCGGCTGATGATCCTCCCTAGTATATTCCTTGCCAATTCCGTCTTTCATGAGCCTCGACAAAGACGGCAGGACATACACGGGCGGATATATCCCCTGGCCAAACAAATCTTTGGAGAGAACAATCTGGCCTTCGGTTATATATCCCGTCAAATCTGGAACTGGGTTGGTTATGTCGCCGTTTGGCATGGTGAGAATGGGAATTTGCGTAACTGAACCCTCGGAGCTTTTAATGACCCCTGCTCTTTCATATAGCTGCGCAAGATCTGAATACAAATATCCAGGATATCCCTTCCTGCCGGGAATTTCCCCTTTTGATGAAGAAAACTCGCGAACCGCCTCAGCATATGCAGTCATATCGGTTAAAATAACTAAAACGTGCATATTTTTTTCATATGCTAGATATTCAGCCGCTGTTAGGGCGCAGCGAGGCGTTAAAATCCTTTCAATTATCGGGTCGTTTGACAGGTTGACAAACATAGCAACGCGCTCTAAAACGCCGCTTTTTTCAAATCTGTCTTTAAAATAGTCCGCAACGTCATTTTTAACGCCCATTGCTGCAAAAACTATGCAAAATTTGCTGTCGTCGCCTTTGTCGGATATTTTGGCCTGCGTCGCTATTTGAACAGCCAGTTTATTGTGTGGCAAGCCAGAATCGGAAAATATGGGCAATTTTTGGCCTCGAATCAACGTTGTTAAAGCATCTATTGAAGATATTCCAGTTCGTATATAATTCCTGGGATATTTACGAGAAACAGGATTGATCGCCAAGCCATTTATATCCGCATATTTTTCAACAAATATTTCTCCGAGACCGTCTATTGGTTTGCCAGACCCGTTAAATATTCGACCCAAAAGCTCAAGCGAAAGCGGAATTTCTAGAGGTTTGCCCGTGAAATGAGTTGATGTGTTTTCCATGGAAAGGCCTTGCGTTCCCTCAAAGACCTGGACAACAACTCGCTTCCCATCAATCTGAACTATGCGGCCTTGCCGAACTCTTCCGTTTGAAAGATGTATATGGACAAGTTCATCAAAACCAGCGTCCTCAACTCCGTCAAGAACAACCAATGAACCATTTATCTGTTTAAGTCCAATGTGATGCATTGCCATATTAAATTATCTCCAATCCGTCTTTAATTTAATCATCTTGTTGGTTTTTTATGAACATATCGATTTCGTGATAATATGAGTCAAATTTTCCCAAATCGTCGTTTGGAATGTCATATTTCATCCTCGATAGCTTGGAGAAGATGCCGCTGTCGACAATTGTTGAGAAAGGGACACCGTTTGAAACCAGATCAAAGGCTTGGTCATAAAAGTATAGTATAACGTTCATCATCTTCTTTTGCTTTTCCAGGGTCACATATGCATCGTCTTTGTGGAAAGCATTTTGCTGTAAAAAGCCAACGCGTATGACCTTTGAAATTTCTATAATGAGCTTTTGATCATCCGGCAAAACGTCAGCGCCAATTAATTTAACAATTTCCATTAGATTCGCTTCCTCGGCCAAAAGCGCCGAAATTTTTTTCTTTGTTTTTAAAAATTCCTCTCCAACTTCTCTGTCATAAAATTCCTTTAAATCTTCGTCATATTCGCTGTAGCTGCTTAGCCAATTTATCGCGGGATAGTGCCTTGAGTATGCTAGAGATTTGTCAAGAGCCCAAAAACACCTGACAAAGCGCTTAGTGTTTTGAGTCACAGGTTCTGAAAAATCCGATCCTTGGGGGGAAACTGCGCCGATTATCGTCACTGAGCCCTCTTTTCCAGACAAAGTTTGCATATATCCCGCGCGCTCATAAAACTGAGACAACCTTGACGGCAAATAGGCTGGAAATCCCTCTTCCGCAGGCATCTCTTCCAACCGCCCTGAAATTTCCCTCAAAGCTTCGGCCCATCTGGAAGTTGAATCAGCCATGATCGCAACGTGATAGCCCATATCGCGGTAATATTCCGCCAAGGTGATCCCGGTGTATATGGAGGCTTCACGCGCCGCCACGGGCATGTTTGAGGTGTTTGCAATAAGAGTCGTTCGATCTGTCAAGGCCTTCCCTGTTCGAGGGTCTATAAGCTCAGAAAATTCCTCTAAAACCTGCGTCATCTCATTTCCACGCTCGCCGCAACCAATATATACGATTATATCAGCATCAGACCACTTTGCAAGGGCGTGCTGCGTCATGGTTTTTCCAGTTCCAAAACCGCCCGGAATCGCAGCTGTTCCGCCTTTTGCGATTGGAAACATTGTGTCTATGATGCGCTGGCCGGTTAAAAGAGGACGAGATATGCTAAGCCTTTTTTTGACAGGACGCGCAACACGAATTGGCCAGTTTTGAGCCAAGGTCAGCTCGCTTTGCTTTCCATCATCGTCTTCTATAGTGACAATCACGTCATTAACCCGATATTTTCCGTTAGGCTTAACGGTTTTGACAACTCCGCCTTTTAAAAGGGGCGAGAGCATGCATCTATGCGTTATCATGGAGGTTTCAGGACAGGTTGCGTATACTTCTCCCGGCTCCAGGCGATCGCCAACTTGAGCCTCAATCGTCACGTCATATAAAGCTTCTTCATTGAGAGAGGGGATGTCGGAGCCAATTCCAATGAAGTCGCCGCTAATTTTTTCCATATCGCGCAAGGGACGTTCAATTCCGTCAAATATGTTGGATATGATTCCGGGGCCCAAAGTCGCAAAAAGAGGAGTTTTAGTTGAATATACGGGCTCTCCTGGCTTTAAACCCGTTGTGCTTTCATATACTTGGATTGTTGTTTCATCTGCGTTGATTGAAATGACCTCGCCAACAATTTTTTGTTTTCCAACATATACCATCTCCATCATGGAAAATTCTTTAGTTTTTCGGACTTTAATGACAGGTCCGTTTATGGAGAAAATTTCACTAGCCAAATTTTTTCACCTCATTTCAATCATTTTTTATTCTGAGCCCGTCTGTTTTCGAAAAACGCCCAACCTGGTCTTTAAGGATCGTTTCAAGCGTTTGGTCGATCATTATTCCACGCTCTGAATCAATCAATTTAAACCCGCCTAATCTGTTTTTATGATCGGATGTTATTCCGGATAATTCTTTGATTTTCAAAAGTTCATCCCTGAATTTCAAATCTTCTTTCTTAAGCTGGATTTTTGCGCTTCGAATCGAAAATTTATCAATCGCATTTTTAATTCCGCCCAACAGATATGGCATATATTTATCCGAATTGACAAATTGTAATATTTGGGTTTCGCATTCCTGAACAATTTTTTCAACAAGCCCATTTCGAAAACAAAGGACTTGCTTTTTCAGCTCCAAGCTTTTTTGGGTGACTCTATGGGCATATTCAGATTTTAAGCTCTGAACTCGATCTTGCATATATGTGAAAATTATTTCTAGTTGTTGTTGTTTTGCATTTTCAAGTTCTCTTTGTTCATATTTTGAGATGTTGCGATTCATGTGAGCAATCTTCTCGTCGACATCCTTTAGAACAGATTCTTGAAAACGCAAAAGCTTTTGCTTATCATATGACATATGCAGCACACTCTTCTCGTCTATATTTTTAAACCAATTGACTCGCGAACATATTCCGTTATCGTCTCGCTTATGTTGGAATCGCCATGACGGTCGGGAATTTCAACAACAAGCGGATATTTTGAGCGCAACTTTATAGTGTATATCTTTTCTGGACACAACTTCATGAGCTTGTGCGAAATCAAAACAAGGCCGATTTCAGCGTCTTTACAAGCTTTGTCAAGAGCCTGGCTGAATTCGTCGGAAGTGTGAACAACTGTTCCCTCAATGCCCGCCAAACGCATCCCAATTTGCGTGTCTATATTGTCGCTTATGCAGAAAAATTTCACACAAATCACTCCCTCAAAATCGTCTATTTTGCAAACAGTATTAAGAAAGAAATAACAAGTCCATATATTGCTAAACCTTCGCCCAAAACAACAAAAATCATGGCTTTAACGAAAGACTTGGGATTTTCACTGCATGCGCCTATTGCAGCAGGAGCAGCTCCGCCAACTCCAAATCCCGCGCCTATTGAAGCAATTCCTGTTGAAAGCGCAGCGCCAATATATCGCAAACCATCGCTTGAAGCGCTTTGGGCAGGTGCTGAAGATGTTGCAGCAGAAGCTGTCATCCCCATAACAAGTAAAATTATCGCCGTTAAAAGCAAAACGCCAAAAAACATGCAAAAATGAAGCAAAAATGGATTTTTAACCGAACAGCCGCTTTTAGCTGAAGTTAAAACCGGAACAAGCGGAACTAATGTTAATCCTATAGCAAACAGTGGTAATATGAATAGTAAAACACTCATTTTAAAATCCCCCAAATAGTATTTTTATATAATTTATCACAAAAATATTAAAAAACAACGTCACACATTTTTTTCAAAAACAACCCTGGCCGGCTCGAAAGGCTTGCCATCCGAGTTATAAAACCTGCTGAATATCTCGTAATATACCAGCCTTAAAGCCTGTATGGAAACTATTAAGCCCTCTAAAATCATAACAAAAACGTTCCCAAGCAGAACAATTATTGGCATACCAAGCGCTCCAACCATATGGGAAAATTCCATGACAACCAACATCAAAGCAGCATGACTCAGAGCCAATCCGCCAACGCGCAAAAACGAAAGCGTATTTGAAAAATAGCTCAAAACTATGTCGATCATGTCAAAAGTTGCAGTAACGGCGCTGAATTTTTCCAACTTTTCACTTTTATTTTTTTTAATTTTGGTTTCAATAGCATTTGACAAAGGAACGCTAAAAAATATTATAAATAGCGGAATTAAAATGGCAAAAACTATAAATATTGGACTGAATATGTTTATTCCTGAAGTCATTATTAATATAACAGCGCCAAAAACACTCGAATATGCTAAAAACCCCGCTATTCCGTTGCAGGAAAACAAAGCCTTGCCAAATTGTCGATTTTTTAAACCCAAAAAAACATTTATTGACATGGAGCTTAGTATTAACACTGTTCCGAATATAAATGAAACTATTAATATATTCATAGAATTTTTAGCTTCAAGCAGGTTCATCGGGAAAACAGATCCCAGCCCAATAAGCTTCCAAAATCCCGCAAAAACTCCTTCAAATCCAAAACACGAACCATATATCAAACCAAACAGCACGCTGGACGCTCCGCATCTTGTTAAAATCAGCCCAATCGAGTTTTTAGTGAATTTCCAGGCTAAAAGCCCAGCACCAAACAAAACCAAGCCCTGCCCAAAGTCGCCAAACATCATGCCAAACATCAGGCAATATACTAGGCCCATATAGCTTGAGGGGTTCATGTCTTCATATCTTGGGAGCCCATACATTTTGACGTATGTTTCAAACGGCCTGAAAAGCCAGCAAGTTCGCAGTTTAACGGGAGGCGCGTGATCTTCAATTTCCTCAACAGCCAAAGTTTCAACAACAACTTCCGCCATATCATCAAACATTTTAACAAATTTTTCGGAGTCTTTTTTTAAAATAAAACCGTTTATATGGAACTTTTTTTGCCCAACAACTGCAAATTTTCTATATGAAAATGTGTCATGTAAAATTTTGATTTTAGAATATACGCTGAGTATAGTGCGCATATTTTGAGCCTTGAAAGCGGCTAGAGAGGCCTTGGTCTGCTCCAAATTGGCCTTTTCTTCGGAAATTTGAGATTTTATGTTGGAAATCGCGAGCTGCGGCGTTCCATGAACATAGTCTGGTATGCAATATTCTTCGAAATATAGCGATTTAAAACACTTTCGAGTTTCATCAGCACATTTACTGGGAGTAATATATATTCCCCAGCAAAAATCCTTCTCCTGGTCTAGAGGAACGAAGAAAAAGAGCTGATCCTTAAAATAATCTAGCTTCAAACGGCTGTCGACAGGCATTCGGCCAAAACAAGCGTCGATATGTTCGGCTGCAAAAACATCATCAATTTTAACGCTCAGCTTAGACATGTGTTCTATTTCAATCAAAGATTTATCCATCAAGTCGAGCATAACATTTATTTTGGAAATTTTATCAACATATCCTTTAACTTTCGAAAAGACGTCATCAACAAGCGCGTTCGTTCGATCGTCCATCTGAACTTCAGAACATTCTTCAAATTTGGGATCAACACTTAGCATAGACAGGATTTTGTTTATCTTGCTCAAAATTCCGACGTATGGATTGGATTCGTTCACGCTTTTAAATCCGCTCGCTCTGGATTTCTTTTCAACCTTTTCTGGATGGAACATTTCACATTCAGTTATTTTCAACAAAACATCATTCAATTTTGAACTTTTTCCGATTATATTGACAAAAGTCATGACATCTATTGCCACTTTTCAACACCTCCCTTCACCAAACCAAAAGTTTTTTTATTTCATTGGATGTGATTTTATATCGCACGCCTTCAATAATATAAATTAAATTGGAAATTTCCAACTGAGACAAAATATAAAACGCATAAAACACGGTTGATAAATTTCTAGACATATGCAGATAATGTCGACAAATTCGGTGTCTAACAATTGATGTATATCTCTCAATATAGAAATTTTCTTCCTCAGAAGCTTTCAAAGCCCCGTCATCAATTAAAAACATTTCTTTTAAAATTTTGTTCATGTGATCAAAATCTGACGACGACAATATTTTTTCAATTTTATCTGGGGTCAGCTTTTTAGAAAATGGAAAAAGTCTCTCTCTGATTTGATCCGAATCTAGTTTAAATAAGACTTTTTGCCTATATATACTACATATGTTTAAATTGTCAATTCGCGTTCCAACAAGACGTCGCAGTTCTTGTTTTTCAGATCTTTTTGATTTATTTTCTATCATGTCAAACATTCTTTTGAAAAAATTTTCATATAGAGAATTTTCACACTCAACATAATCAATTTCAGAATCATCCTTTGGCAACTCCTGTTTTGATAAAACGCTGTGGTATGGGGTTTTTAAGAGAAAGTCCAAAAGGCCCTCAAAAGACCGAACTTTTGCAAGTTTTATTAAATCAATTTTACATTTTGAAAGCAAAAAACCAGGCAGAGAAACTATATATTCATCTGCTTTTCCAGCTTTGAGCAACAAAATCATCCTCAAAACTTCCAGCATTTCAAATTCTTCAATCATCATATTAAACATGCCATTTCCGCTGCCGCTAATATAGCGATATATTTTAGAATAATTCTCAAAAGATTGTTTTTTAATGAAATTTTCAAGCTGCCCTCGGTGTATTAAAATTTCATTAGCATTTGCTAAAACATTTGAATATGAGGTGCTGTTTTTAAGGTATGAAGCAATATCAGGAACACTTTTGCACGCGACAAGATCTTCATATTGCGCGGGAGTCAGCATTTTTCCATACATAGCGTGGATCTTAGCAACAACAACATTGTCTGAAAAAATAGACATTTTAAACATCAATCCTTTTTTTGAGATTATACGGAATAAAAATTAGTCGGATAATGCATTTGAGACTATGTCACGAATCCAATTTTTACAATTTTCATCATATGTTTTTTTTAAACCTTCCAAGATTTGCTGTTGTTTTTTTTCCAAAATCAAGATTTTTTCTTTAAAAGCCTCAATTTCACACTTTTCAAATTTTTCTAAATTCAAATCGGCTTCTTCGCGGATGTTTTTGATGATTTCTTGCTTTTTTTGAGGAAGACTTTTAAGGATCTTCCTGTTTTTATTTTTAGCATCCACTATTTTTTTTTGAGCAATCTCATCAATTTTCAAAATTTCAGTCATTAATTGATCCATATATATGCCCACTCCTCACGATAATGCTATAAAAAATAACCTGCAAATGATTATATCACAATAAATACTTTTTGGCAATAGCCCATCTTGAAAAAATATTATAGTAAAATGTGGGTTTGAAATTGATGTGTTTTAAATTAGGTAAAGATAGCAAATAAAAGCAATTTTTGGTGTGGTGAATTTGCTGTGAATGTCCTGGTTTAATATATTACGCCAAGTTAATATCTTGTTAAATATTTTACAAAATCTTAGCTTGATAAAAAATTCAACACGAAACATCACCGGATTTTAATAAAATAAAACAAAAACCCAGACAGCGGCCAAAGAAACTTCCCATATTCCAAGCCTATTTCCAATCCCAATTAAAACGATAATATGCTCTCAGACAGGGAGTTTAAAGCCAGCTCGCGAGCTTTCATGGGAGAGATTAAGGGTAGCATACGGTGATGAATTTGTCAAGAAAAATCATAGCTTTAAATTTTAAGAAAAAACAACAAATTTAAAATAAAAGCATAAAGTTCACTTACACACTTTCTTTAGTTCATCTAATCCGTCATTCAGCAGCTTTCGAACATTTTGGCCGCCCGCAACCATATTCAGCATTTCTTCTGAAAGAGGGAATGATCCAAAGTCATGTTCAATTTTATCTGCTTCAGAGGAGCTCAAAAATTCTTTAATTTCATCCTGAAAAGTTTCAGGGTCTTCCTTATATCCTTGTTGGCAAAAAAATTCATACATGTCCTCTTGACACATGTTATCTTGATTGTTTAAATAAAAAAATTCTTCTCTTTTTTCATTGTCAGTCATTATTTTGTAAAAAACGTCTTTTATCATAAAAATAACCTCCCAAAATCAAAAAGATTATATATTTTCATACTACACCAAAATTTTCAATAAAACAAGATATTTCGATCATTTTTGTGAAATCATACAAAAAATTTTTATTTGTGGCTTTTGTGTTGATTATATATTTTTTTTGTGTTAAACTTAAATTTAAAGAGCACTAATGGGAATTTTAGGTGAATTTAAACAGCAAAATTTAAATTGTCATTTTGAAAATTAATTTCGGTTTTTTGCCATATTACCGGCGATTTGGCTATTTTATACTAATTTTTTTGTTATTCTTTTGGCTTTTTAGTGATTCATTATTTTTTATTATATTTTGGATTTATTATCAAATATGAAAGTGTGTGTGAAAAAATTATGCAGGAGCAAATACTAAAAATCAAAAATAGCGCGGCGCAAGAGATTTCTCTTTGCAAAGATTTGGGGCAGCTGGTTTCGCTTAAGGTTAAATATCTTGGAAAAAAGGGCGAGCTTTCTTTGCTGCTAAAGCAAATGGGAAAGCTTTCTCCTGGCGAAAGAAAGCGCGTTGGCCAGCTTGCAAATTCGGTTCGAAATGAGCTTGAAAATGCCCTAGAAGAAAAAATGAAAAACATAAAATTGGCCCAGCAGCAAGATAAAATGCGGTCTGAGCGGGTTGACGTGACGCTCCCCGGAAAAAAATTTCAAATTGGAAGGATCCATCCCCTCTCCAAGGTTATGGACGAAATCAACAATATATTTATTGGTATGGGGTTTTCGATTGTTGAAGGCCCCGAAATTGAAACAGACCACTATAATTTTGAGGCTTTGAATATTCCCAAAAATCACCCCGCCAGAGACACACAGGACACTTTTTATATCGATGATGAGCTGCTTTTGAGGACCCAGACCTCTCCTGTCCAAATTCGAGTCATGGAAAAGCAATCGCCGCCAATCAGGATAATTTCGCCAGGCAGGGTGTTTAGATCTGACTCGGTTGATTCAACCCATTCTCCCGTTTTCCATCAAATCGAGGGTTTGGTTGTTGACAAAAACATAACAATGGCCGATTTGAAGGGAACTTTGAAGCTGTTTGTTGATAAACTATATGGCAAAGATTCCCAGGTTAAATTTCGTCCACACCACTTTCCATTCACAGAACCGTCCGCAGAAATGGATGTAATGTGTTTTTCATGTCAAGGTAATGGATGCAGTTTGTGTAAACAGGAAGGTTGGATTGAAATATTGGGGTGTGGGATGGTTCATCCAAAGGTTTTGAAAAATTGTGGGATAGATCCTGAAGTTTACTCTGGCTTTGCTTTTGGGATGGGCCTTGAGCGAATTGTTATGCGCAGGTATAATATTGACGATTTGCGATTGTTTTTTGAAAATGATGTTCGCTTTTTGTCGCAGTTTTGATATTGGCTTTATTTTAATATTTTTGAGGTGATCTAGAAATATGATTTTATCTTTGAAATGGTTGAGTGATTATGTAAATATAGACAATTTGACGGTTAAACAGCTGGCGGATGGCTTGACGATGAGCGGATCTAAAGTTGAAAATTGGCGGCGAGAAGATGACGGAATCAGCAAAGTTGTTGTTGGAAAAATTTTATCAATTAAACCCCATCCAAACGCCGATAAATTGCTTGTTTGCTTGATTGACGTTGGAGCTTGCGAGCCTTTGCAGGTTGTGACTGGAGCTTTAAACGTCAAGGAAAATGCGCTTACTGCTGTATGTCTGGACGGAGCAACTCTTCCGGACGGAACAAAAATAAAGTCCGGGAATTTGAGAGGCGTTTTGTCGCAGGGGATGCTGTGTTCTCTTTCTGAGCTCGGGCTTTCTGGGTCTGACTTTCCATATGCAGCTGAAAATGGAATATTTTTGATTGAAGAAAGCTATGAGATTGGCCAGAATATATCCGAAGCTATTGGCATTGGGGACACACAAATTGAATTTGAAATAACTTCAAACCGGCCAGACTGCCTTTGTGTTTCGGGGCTTGCGCGAGAGACAGCAGCAACTTTTGGCCTGCCGCTTAGGCTTCAAACCCCTGTTGTTAAAGGCTCAAATGGCAAAATTTCCGACTGTTTTGAAGCTCGAGTTGAAACAAATCTTTGCAGCAGGTATATGGCTAGAATGGTTAAAAATGTTGAAATCAAGCCCTCTCCAAGGTGGATTCGGGAGCGCCTCAGAGCAAGCAACATCCGGCCGATAAACAACATTGTTGACATAACTAATTTTGTTATGTTGGAATATGGCCACCCCATGCATGCTTTTGATGCTGATCGAATTAAAGGCCAAAGGATCGTCGTCCGAAGCGCAAAACCCGGGGAATCAATCCAAACTCTCGACAAAGCGCAGCATGATTTAAGAGGCGACATTTTGGTTGTTTGTGATGAAGAAAACCCGATGGCTGTTGCAGGGGTTATTGGCGGGCAGGACAGCGGAGTGAGCGACTCAACAAAAACAATTATTTTCGAATGTGCTTGTTTTGATGGGGCAAGTGTTCGAAAAGCGGCTAAATTTTTGAATATACGGACGGATTCTTCTGCGCGCTTTGAAAAGGGTTTAAATCCGATATGCTGCGAAAATTCAATAAATCGCGCCTGTGAATTAGTGGAATTGTTGGGAGCTGGCGAGGTCGTTGGAGGAACAATAGACGTCAAAAATTTTCAACCAAAGACAAAAATAATCGAGCTAAACAGCGATTGGATCAACAAATTTATCGGGATAGATTTATCTCAAGAGGATATGATTAAAATTTTAAATTCTCTTGGATTTAAAGTTGACGGGAAAAAAATTGAAGTTCCGCCGTTTCGGATTGATATTGAGGATAAAGCCGATATAGCCGAGGAAATTGCCAGGATATATGGATATAATAAAATTTCAACATCAATAATCAAAGGGCAAGCAATGGGAGGGCTCAATAAGCGTCAAAAATTTGAGAAATGCGTCAACAATATTTTAATATCTCTTGGCTGCAGCGAAATATTCACATATTCATTTATTAGCCCGAAAGAATATGACAGGATTCAGCTTGACGGGGACAGCGACGTGAGAAAGTCCATTAAAATCAAAAATCCTCTAGGCGAGGACACAAGCATCATGCGAAAGACAACCCTTGCTTCCATGCTAAATGTTTTGTCGCATAACTATAAAAATCGAAATCCATTGGCCTGGCTATATGAAATAGGCAAAATTTATTCCATGGCTAAGGAGAAAGGCTTGCCAGAGGAAACAAAAAAAATCACGATTGGCTGTTATGGAAACTGTGATTTCCAGACGATCAAAGGCATTATTGAAACCTTGCTGGATCGTTTGCATGTTGACAAAGTTGAATTTATTGCGGCAAGCGGAATGCCGTTTCATGATTATCGTTGCGCTGAAGTTTTGAAAAATGGAAAAATTTTGGGCAAATTTGGCGAGGTTCACCCCGCAGTTAGTGAAAATTATAAAATAGACGCGAGGGTTTATATTGCTGAGCTTGACTTTAATTTAATATATGATCAAGTGGATGAAAATTTAACATATGAAGCTTTGCCCAAATTTCCAGCATCAACGCGGGATTTGTCGCTGGTTTGTGATGAATATATGACATCTGCGGAAATTGAAAAAGTGATTAAGAAAAATGTTGGGCTGGCGCTTGAAAATATTGATGTGTTTGATGTATATAGAGGAAAACAAATTGACAGCGGCAAAAAGAGCATATCATATAAAATAACTATGCGTAATAAAAGCAGAACTTTGACAGATGGGGAGGTTGATGGTTTGATAAATGAAACCCTGAAAGATTTAGAGAAAATTGGCGTTTATTTGAGATCTTGAGAGTTTTGTCATGAAAAAATGAAATAAATTGCAAGCATAGCTACTTTGACTGAAGAGGCTGGCGCTTGCAATTTTTTAGATATGAAAATTATTAATAATATGATCTTAAAAAAATAGGGTTGAAGCAAAAAGCAACAACCCTAATAAAATCTCAAAACTTTCTAGGAATTTGCTCGCAGCGACGCCCACTTATCCTTGGCTTCTTTAACGACATCTTCCCATTTGGACAAACCAGCCAAGTATTTTTGAATGCTTGATCCAACAATTTCTTTAGACCAGGTTGTTGGGCCGGCAAGGGACAAATCGCCCGGTATGAAATCTCCGTTTGAATATGCTTTTAAAATTTTTTGATTTAAAACGCTGTCATCAGCCATTGCGTTGTCAAATGGAGATATAAATCCGCAATCCTGGGTGGTGATCTTTTTTCCTTCTTCAGATTCATACAACCATTTTAGGAAATCTTTAGAAGCTTGAATTTGTTTTTCGCTAACATTTTTATTTATAACCCAAAACTGACCTGGGAACGCAATATATTTTCCATCTGTTGAGCCGTCTGGCAGGTTATATGGGATGAAATCCAGCTTGCTGAGCATATCTTTGGACTGTTCTTTAACGACAGGGATGACCCATGTTCCTTGCTGAATGCATGCAGACTTTTCAAGCAAAAATCCGCTGTCAAAAGCAGCCTTATAGTCGATTGCGTTTAGATTGGAAAGTTTTTTGGCGTCTGAGGTGTAGCTAACTTGGAAATCCACCAGTTGTTTATACACATCTGCTCCGGAAAAGGGGAAGGTTTTTGCTTTGAACGTTTCGGTTGCAGATTTGAAGTCCTTGTTAAGGATTGCAGGAAGCATATGGTCTCCTAAAACCCAAGCTTCTTTTCCTGGAACGCTCATAACCGCCTTTAACTGGGGATATTTTTGCTTTAATTGGCCAGAGTCAATGGCTTCTTTTAGCTTGTCAAAACCTTTTTTCTGGCCTTCAAAAGTGTTCATAGAATCTATGTCAACGCCAGCGCTTTCGAAAATTTCCCTGTTTATGAGATATCCATATCCTTCAATCAGCATTGGCATGCCGTATATTTTGCCGTCTGAACCCTTTGCAGATTCAAGAACTGAAGGTTTGCACTTTTTAACCCAATCTTCGCCAGATAAATCCACTAGCTGACTTTGCCATGTCGGCAGTTCGCCAACTCCAGCATAGTTAAAAATACACGGAGGGTCTGCAATTAACTTTGCCTCCAGAGATGAAGCATAGTCGGTTGACCCACCACAAGATTCAATGTTGACTTTGACGTCAGGATGAGCTTTTTCATACGCAGCCGCTGCTTTTTGCAGACCTGCATCAGCCTCAAATTTGTGATCAAAAACGGAAATAGTCACGGTTTCGTTTTTGTCTCCCGATTTACTTTTTCCACACCCCGTAAAAAAAGTTGTTGTTGTAAGGGTTAAACATGTCAGCAGTGCAACTACTTTCTTTAATCCCATAGAATTTTCCTCCTATAAAATTTTATTAAATTTAATATATTTTATATCAAATTGCGTATAAACACAGCAATTCAACATAATCTAAAAGTAAACCCGATATATTTAGAAAAATATCACTATTTTATCGCCCCATCCGTCATTCCGCTAACGATATATTTTTGAGAAAACAGATAGAAGACCACAATAGGAGCCATACACATAACAAGAGCAGCTGAAGCCAGATCCCACCTGGTGGAATATGTTCCAAAAAAAGAATATGTCATCAGGGGCAAGGTCTGCCAGCCAGCTTTGTTTATGACTATGGACGGCAACAAAAAGTCATTCCAAATCCACATGAGATTTAAAACTGCAGCGGTTATGAGGATGACTCTCAGAAGAGGGACAACAATCAGGAAAAACAATTGGACAACATTACAGCCGTCCATAACTGCGGCCTCTTCAAGCTCTTCTGGAATATTTTTGATAAAGCCATGTATCATTAAAACTGACATGCTAACGCCAAAGCCCATATACATAAATATTAGACCGGCGGGATTCAGCAAATTCATGTTTTTTGCAACCATCATCAACGGCAGCATGACGCATTGAAACGGAACCAGCATCGAGAGAGCAAAAACGCCAAAAATAAATTTGCTGGTTTTGTTTTTATATCTCACCAAAACCCAGGCCGCCATCGTTGAAATCAACAAAATCAAAGCAACAGAGCAAACGGATATATAAAGAGAATTGCAAAACGATTGAAAATATTTTAACTTGTCGAAAGCATCGGGATAGTTGTTTGGGCTGAAGGTTTGCGAATCTGGAAACCCGAGGAGATTCGCCATCAATCCCTGCTTGGTTTTTAAAGAACTCAGAATCAAAATATATATGGGAAACATGAAAGCTATTCCCAAAACTAAAGCAACAATTGACAAAACAAACCTTTTGAAAAAGCTTTTTTTATTTAAATTTAAACTGCTGTGGCTGTTAATGAAAGCGCGCATCACATTTCAACCTCCCTTTTCTTTGTGAAAATAAGCTGCGCCAGGCCAACGCTTGCAACCAGCACTAAAAACACTATGGCCTTTGCTTGAGCATAGCCATATTCATGGGAAGTGAACGCGGAATTATATATGTTTAGGGCGAGCATTTCTGTTGAATGGTATGGGCCGCCTTTGGTTAGGGCAAGGTTTTGATCAAACATTTTGAAAGAACTTGAGATTGACAAAAACAGGCCAATCGAAAAAGCGGGCATAACTAGAGGCAAAGTCACGCCACGAAAGGTTTGAAACCAACTGGCTCCATCAATTTTAGCAGCTTCTTTAACAGAATCGGGTATATTTTGAAGTTGAGCGATATATAGTATCATCATATATCCAGACATCTGCCACACGTTTAGAATGATCATTCCCATAAAACCCGTCTCGGAATTAGAAAGCCAGCCGTTTAAAAATTCCAAATTTAAAGCGGTTCCTATGCTTGAAAAAATATTTGTGAATATAAAATTCCAAGTAAAACCAAGGAGCAAACCGCCAATCAAATTGGGCATAAAAATGACACTTCGCAGCAGATTCGCTCCTTTGAATTTTTGCATAACAAACATGGCCAGAGCAAGCCCAATTGCGTTGACCAAAATAACAGTTACAACAGCAATCCCCGCCGTGAACAGAAACGCTCGCAAAAAGTCCGGGTCGTTTGTGAACATGCGTATAAAATTATCAAGGCCAATCATGGTGGGGCTCATGTTAACGCCGTCCCAATTTGTTGTTGAATAATAAAATCCGATAATAACAGGAATCACAACAACAACGATAAAGCTGATTAGAGCTGGGGCCAAAAACAGCCAAAATCTCAGTCGACTCCTTTTCATAAAATCTAAACCTACCTTATTTATATATTGATTGTTGTTTTAAAATCCGAATCAAATAAAGGAAAATCGCGGTCGGTTGAAACTTTATCAATTCAAATTGTTCAAAAACAGCATCAAAAAAGATAACAACACCTGTTACATTATATACGCATAGACAATTGCTGTCAACAAAAATATTAAAAATTGTGCAAAATTTGTTTCATTACGTAGTTTAATGGGCTAAAAAATATGTAAAATGCACAAATTTTAATATGTGATCACTTTGCTTTTTGTGTGTATGTTAATAATTTCTGCGACATATTTATAAATATGTTAATAAAATTAACTATTTGTTTTAAAATTTAACTTCAGTAAAAATAATTGTGCAATATAATGATTTTTGGGCCGATTTAAGACCAAAATTTTGTTGAATTTAACGAATATTAAGTTTCAATTTTTACTTGATTTTCATTGTATAATGTGATATAATTGGCCAATGGATTGCATTATTTAAGGTGTATTTATATATTTATGTTTTATTTATTTCGAAGTGTGGAGATTTTGATATGGCTAGCATAACATTTGAAGGCGTTAAAAAATCATATGACGGAAAAAATTTCGTGGTTCATGATTTTAATTTGCAAATTGAGGATCGAGAATTTGTTGTTTTCGTTGGGCCGTCTGGCTGCGGGAAATCAACAACTTTGCGCATGATTGCGGGGCTTGAAGATATTTCGGAAGGCAAACTATATATAGGAGATCGACTTGTCAATAATATTTTGCCAAAGGATCGAGATATTGCGATGGTTTTTCAAAATTATGCGCTATATCCTCATATGTCGGTTCGGAAAAACATGGCTTTTGGCCTAAAGTTGAGAAAGGTTCCAAAAAACATTATAGACAAAAAAATATCTGAAGCTGCAAAAATTCTAGATATAGAACAATATTTGGATCGAAAGCCTAAAGATCTTTCAGGAGGCCAGCGTCAGCGTGTTGCCTTGGGCAGGGCGATGGTTCGGGATGCGTCGGTGTTTTTGCTGGATGAGCCGCTCTCAAACCTTGATGCTAAATTGCGAAACCATATGCGTTCGGAGATAACGCGGTTGCATGATGTTTTGGGGACAACTTTTGTTTATGTCACGCATGACCAAATTGAAGCCATGACTATGGGCGATCGGATTGTTGTCATGAAAGATGGATATATTCAGCAGGTTGACGCGCCCCAGGACTTATATGATAAGCCAAACAGCGTCTTTGTTGCTGGGTTTATTGGCTCTCCGCAGATGAACTTTTTGGATGCGACCTTGCTTAAAGATGGCGATTGTTTTTCTTTAAAGATTGGTGATATGTTAATTCCTGTTTCTCGCGGCAAGGCTGCGGGGTCTGATTTGGAGGGATATGTCAACAAAACGGTTATTGTCGGCATACGTCCTGAGGATATACACAATGAAGACGTTTTCATAAAAGTTTCTCCTGAAAGCGCTTTTGAGGCTGAGATTGATCTGGTTGAGCTTATGGGCTCAGAGATGTATTTGCATTTTGAGTTTCAGGGCCACAGGGTTGTTGCGCGAGTTTCAAGCCGCATTATGACGCGAAAAGGGGACAGGGTTAAGTTGTCAATCGACATGCATAAGGCCCATATTTTCGATAAAGAGACTGAATTTGCAATTTGTCATTGAGTTTGGCCGCTTGGGAATTTGATTTTTGTTTCAAAATTTTAGTCGCATGTGCTTTTTAGTGCATATGCGATTTTTTTGTTTAAATTTGAATATTTTCGCACACAACAAAAAAACTATCGACCCAATATTAAATCGAGCCGACAGTTTGAAATTTCAAAATCACTCAGGTTGAGGCGCGTCAACGGGGCAGACTCCATTACACGTTCCGCAGCTTATACAGACTTCAGGATCTATAACATATTTTGAATCTCCAGGCGAAATGCAAGAAACTGGGCATTCCGCAGAACAAGCCCCGCAATTTATGCAGTTGTCATTTATTTTATATGGCATTAGAAAAAATCCTCCTTATATTTAAAAATGCGACTTTAAGTTTTGCTGTTGATCAATACGCAGGTTCAATTATATCATGTTTTGTTTAAATAATCAAGCCATTTTTTTAAATTTAAAATTTTATTTATTTTGAGATTATATTTGTTTGATTGCAACTCCTCTAAAAAAATCCGGCTGTTTGCTTAAAAATTCCAAAGGCCATGAATATCCCCAACCTAATTAAAAAAACAACGCAAAAGAGGATCAAGCGCCGCCAGATCACAACTAACTGTGAGGTGTCAATAAATTTTTTCAAGCCCGGATTTTAGATATTTTTACAGCGATGCACAAATATTTTATAAAAATCAACAATAAAAAACAGCGGATTAAAAACCGTATTGTTTAAAAGCCGCTGCAGAATAAATATGTATACTTAAGGAATAAACTTGCCAATAATCACTTTCTATTGCTGTTTAGGCCCATGCCGTCCGTAAAATGTTTTGCCTTATTTTGAACACGATCCATCCTTTTTCTGGCATCATCATATTCCACTATGTTACTGAACTTTCTTATCAATTTTGCAGGCAGCGCATACGGGAAAAAAATACTGTGGTTTGCGAAGGAATTAACAATGTCCTTAAACTGGGTAACATAGTTCTCTCCCTCAGAATTAGGTTTAACTCCTCCAGCAGCGCCCTCCAAATCTCCATCGTTCAAATTTCCAATCTTCACATATTTGTGCCCTTCTATTTCCTTAATATCATAAGTATGACGATTGCCATTACCATCTTTGTATGAGATATAATTCGGTCCCATAACGGAATTTAAAGGGAAGTCACGTTGATTAAAGCGGACATATCCTGGTGGTATAGTTTGCATTCCAAATCCTGGGACTCCTCCTGCAACACCTTCCCAATTGCTATCATTCGAGCCATCCATCGCTTCAATTTCAAACGAAAGCTTTTCTTTACACTTCAACTTATACGGCAAATCCTCGCCAAATTCGTCTTTGATTGCTCGGTTTGCATCTTGAAGCAGCCTTTGCCTAAAACCCGGATCAGCTTCAGCTCTTTTTGCATATTTTTGTAGATCTAACATAGTTAACACACACCCCTTTCAAGTGTTAAAAAAATTTAAATTTAAGTGGAATTTAATCCACTGTCATAATTTTAACATATTAATCGGTTTTTGTCAATATATTTTTAATATTTTTGGAAGAATGCACAAATATTTTATAAAAATCAACAATAAAAAACAGCGGCTTAAAAACCATATTGTTTAAAAGCCGCTGCAGAATAAATATGTAAACTTAAGGAATAAACTTGAAAACAATCACTTTCCATTGCTGTTTAGGCCCATGCCGTCCGTAAAATGTTTTGCCTTATTTTGAACCTGATTCAGCTTCTTTTTTACCACACCCTTATATATTGCTTCACAGGCCTCCACAAACATTTGCGGCAACCCTAATGGATGAAAATAAAACCCCCTAGGAGAAGGGACAGGGGTTAACCAGCCTGGTTTAACAACCTCATCTGCCTCAGAATTAGGTGGATTTTCTCCCCCAGCAGCACGATCTAAATAAGCATCAGACAAATTTTCAATCGGCTCAACCTCAAACGAAAGCTTTTCTTTACACTTCAACATATATGGCAAATCCTCGCCAAATTCGTCTTTGATTGCTCGGTTTGCATTTTTTAAAAGTCTTTGCTTAAAATCCGGATCAACCGCAGCTCTTTTTGCATATTTTTGTAGATCTAACATAGTTAACACACGCTCCTTTCAAGTGTTAAAAAATTAAAACATGCACTCGGCGTTAACCAAGTACTGTTATAATTTTAACACTTTTTGTGAACCAAGTCAATGCGTTTCTTGCGTTTTTGTATATATGCACAAATATTTTATAAAAATTTGGTTATTTTTAACAAAAATTATTTTATTTCACAGTATTAAAACTCAAGCCTGTCCTCAATATATTTTTTTAACTGATCAAAAGATATTCGACTTGGCTCTTGTTTCATCGTGTCTCTATCACGAATTGTCACGCAGCCGTCCTCTTGGGACTGAAAATCATATGTTATGCAAAACGGCGTTCCAATTTCATCCTGACGGCGATATCTTTTTCCAATTGAGCCTGTTTCGTCATAATCAACCATAAAACGTTTCGAAAGCATATCAAAGACTTTTTGCGCGCCACTGCTTAATTTTTTAGAAAGAGGCAAAACACACGCTTTAATCGGAGCAAGCGCAGGGCTGAGCCTCAAAACAACGCGACTTTCTCCTTTTTCCTGGTCAATAATTTCTTCGTCATACGCATCACAAAGAAACGCAAGCGCTGCGCGATCAGCTCCCAAAGACGGCTCAATGCAAAACGGGAGGTATTTTTCATTGGTTTGTGGGTCAAAATATTCAAGCGACTTTGTGCTGTGGGTTTGGTGGTTTTTAAGGTCAAAGTCTGTTCGGTCGGCAATTCCCCAAAGCTCCCCCCAGCCAAAAGGAAATTCAAATTCAATGTCTGTTGTCGCGTTGGAATAGTGGGATAGTTCTTCTTGTGAGTGATCTCGAAGTTTGATTGAAGTTTTTCTAATTCCAAGAGACAGCAAAAAATCTTTGCAAAAACCTTTCCAATATTCAAACCATTCTAGGTCGGAACCGGGTTTGCAAAAAAACTCAAGCTCCATCTGCTCAAATTCTCTCATTCTGAAGGTGAAATTTCCTGGAGTTATCTCATTTCTGAAGGATTTTCCAATCTGGCCAATTCCAAACGGAATTTTCTTTCTTGTTGTCCTTTGAACGTTTGCAAAATTAACGAAAATGCCCTGAGCTGTTTCTGGGCGAAGATTCAGCTCGCTTTGAGAATCCTCCGTCACGCCTTGAAATGTTTTAAACATCAAGTTGAAAGAGCGGATGTTTGTGAAACTGTTTCCCCCGCAGTTTGGACATTTAACCCCCTTTTCCTCCATGAATTTCATCATTGAATCATTGTCCCAGCCTGTTGGATTAACGCCAGTTTGTTTTTCAATAATATGATCGGCGCGATGTCTGGTTTTGCAATCTTTGCAATCCATCAAAGGGTCTGAAAAGCCGCCAACATGTCCTGACGCAACCCAAACTTGAGGATTCATCAAAATAGCCGAATCTATTCCAACATTATAGCCTGATTCCCAAATGAATTTTTTCCACCACGCCCTTTTTAAATTGTTTTTAAGCTCAACCCCCAACGGGCCATAGTCCCAAGTGTTTGCAAGGCCTCCGTAAATTTCGCTTCCGGGGTATATAAACCCCCTATTTTTACAAAGAGCCACGATTTTTTCCATGCTTTTTTCGCTATTTTTCATTAAAAAGACACACCTTTCAAAGGATAGTTTTCACAAAGGTTTTATGCGGGCTGCTGGGGGTTTATGTAGCGGTATTTTTTTTGCTTTGAACTTCTTGAAGCTCAAACCTATACTTTTGGCCATTTTTGTTAACTTCTTCAACAAACATGTCATATGGGCGACACCACAAAACGTTGTTGCCGTAAAGCGCCCTATACGCGACCATTTTTTCACACGTCTCACTGTGGTATATTATATCCTCGACAAAATATAAATCGCCTTTAAAGTGTCGGTATACCTTTTTTAAAATCACATCTCTCACAAAAACAACCACCTTTCCTCTCAAATCAGCTTACTTTCATTATATATCAAAAATTTCAAGCTGTCAACCAGAAAATCCGGATTGAATTTTTAATATGCACATTTTTGCTTTTGGGGTTTAGGGTTATATTCGTCTCATTAAATTTCATTTTTTAAAAAATCAACTCTTTTTCAAAAATTCTTTGCAAATTTCAATATCCTTGACCAAATTCTTAAAAACAAAGCCGCCTCCCCTCCGATGCTAAAGGAAAGACGGCCTGTTTTAAGCGCGCTTTCAAGCCATTTTTTTAAACTGCGCAATTAAAATTATCACCCCGTCCTTTTTCGAGCTCTCGATTAAATTAAACCATTGTGTTTTCCCGCAAACCAACTTGAGATTATCATCACCATATGTCCAGTGTGAAAAGATATGACCCGGCTTTTGGGGGAGAAAATTCGGCTCATAAATGTCTTTAATGTCTTTGGTAATATTTTGTTTGTCGGTTTTAACTATTTTTCCATCACTAATATATTTTACTGAATAGTCACTTATATCCCAATGAGCTGTCAATGTTATCACGTTGTTTTGATCCGCTCTTTTAATTATATTCCTGTTTAACACAATTTTTCCATCTTCAACATTAATTTTCAACCCTCCGCATTTCAAGCTAACCAAATGATATCCGATATATTGCGGAACGTATATTTCATCGCCTTTATCACCATACAAAACCTGCTCTGGAAGGATTGATGCATCTCCAGCAGTCTCAAAAACAAGCTTATATTTATGACTATCTTGAGCCTTTTCGTCATTAGGTTCGGCTTCGGCGCGAACGTCCATCGTTGGATAATTTAGAGAATATATACTATAAGTATTGTTGGTTCGATCGCTTTGAGGCTCAGGCAGAGAAATTGCAAATGGATCAAACCTCAAATTAGGAATATTCACGATATTTCTCGGATTGTTGTATTGAATATTTTCGACATTGCCCAAGATATCGTCGTCAGAGCCATCAATTTCATATTTGTCTAGATTTTCGGGAACACGCGGCATGCCCACTCTAATCTTGTTAGGCTTGAAGCCGGGTTTTTGATTGATATTCGAGTCTGAAGGTAAAAAGTTTGAGGTTGTGGTAAATTTATTAAAAACATTTCTTGGCTTGCTGTATGGGATATTTTCGACATTGCCCGAAATATCGCCGTCAGAGTCATCAATTTCATATTTGTCTAGATTTTCGGGAACACGCGGCATGCCCGTTTTAATCTTGTTAGGCTTGAAGCCGGGCTTTTGATTTATATTTGAGCCTGAAGGTAAAAAGTTTGAGGTTGTGGTAAATTTATTAAAAACATTTCTCGGCTTGCTGTATGGAATATTTTCGACATTGCCCGAAATATCACCGTCAGAGTCGTCAATTTCATATTTGTCTAGATTTTCAGGAACACGCGGCATGCCCAACCTAATCTTGCTATGCTTGAAGCCAGGCTTTTGATTTATATTCGAGTCTGAAGGTAAAAAGTTTGAGGTTGTGGTAAATTTATTAAAAATATTTCTTGGCTTGCTGTATGGGATATTTTCGACGTTGCCCAAGATATCGCCGTCAGAGTCATCAATTTCATATTTGTCTAGATTTTCGGGAACACGCGGCATGCCCGTTCTAATCTTGCTATGCTTGAAGCCGGGCTTTTGATTGATATTCGAGTCTGAAGGTAAAAAGTTTGAGGTTGTGGTAAAGACATTTATACGCCCACCAAATGCAGATAAACATCCATCAACACTGCTGCTTCCATTCATGTTCACTGTTCCGTTATACGCATATATTGCCCCGCCGTCTTTAGCCGAGCAGCTATTAATCCTGCTGGTTTCGTTTAGATTGGCTGTTGCGTTTTGCAAACATATTGCCCCGCCATAACCATTTTCAGCAGAGCACTTAAAAATTCCACTATTTGCGTTCATGGCAATCGTTGAATACGCCGCATATATCGCTCCGCCATCGCCACATTCGGCGTTGCAGCCGCCAATACAGCTGTTGTCTCCCATCGTGACTTCTCCGCAATTAAAACACATCGCGCCTCCGCTGCCAGCTTTATTTTTGCATCCACAAATCATACTGCGGTCGTTCATATTAACCTTCGAATGAAATGCATATATCGCTCCTGCGCCGCTAGCAGCTTCACAGCCTATAATAGCGCTAAAATCATTCATGTTTATTGTTGCATATCGAGCATATATCGCCCCGCCGGCTCCATTTGTTGAAAAACATTTAGAAATGCTGCTGTTTTTTTGCATGTTTACTGTTGCGTTTTCATCAGCAAACATCGCTCCTCCAACGTTTGCAAAACATCCAACTATGCTGCTTTGGGCGTTCATATTCAAAACTGAATTTTTGCCTGCGTATATCGCTCCCCCAGCGTTTGCAAAACACCCTTTAATGCTGCTTCCGGAGTTCATGTTTAGGACGGATTTTTGGCCTGGGGAGGGTTCTTCCATTTTTATATAGCTGTCAGTTCTTTCTAAATTTGCTCCATCAATCAAAACATCATTTAAATTGACGACGCAATCCTTAATATCCATAAAAAACAAATGTTTATTTTGGAGTGCTATTTTTTTCCCACAGCCGTTTATGTTTATTGTTTTGCCGGCAAACATTGAATCAGTAAAATCGAAAAAACATGTTTTTTTGCATCCGTTTTTAGAATACTCACCGCCATATAAAGTAAAATCATCGGGCAATATAATATTTATATTGTCAGCAGTCGCAATCTTGCCCCATAAAAGCTCGTTGCTTTCCCAATCATTCGCCAAAGAAAGTGAATTCAAAACAATGTCTATGTTTTCCCCTTTAGCAAAGCAAACGGCGCCATTTAAGATATGTATGGGCAAAGTCGCCGAAATCATCAGCAAACAAATCAAACTTGAAATCAATCTTTTTATTATTTTCTTTGAACTGATTTTTAATAAATGTGACATATAACCCCATCCTCCTTTAGTAATTAAAAATAAATTTTTAGACCAGGAAACTAGAATTAAAGGCAAAAACACTTACACCCTAATTATATCATATTATGTCAAAATATGTCAACACGTTTTTTGGGTTAAGGTTATATTTGTCTCCTTAAAAGTCTTGCTGTTAAAATATTTGTCACTTTGTATAAAATTTCCAGCATTAACTCATATCCTTGATCGGGTTAAAAAAAACAACGCAAAGACCAATTAATCCGCCGCCAGCTCACAACGGACTGTAATATTCAACCTTTTGAGCCTATCTGCTTCTTTCAAAAGTTCCTTAACAAGTGGTAGGTGAGCGTCCTCAAAAGTTGTTATGCTGGTTTGCCTTGGCTTGTTATTGGCGGCTTTATAAAGAAATTATAGTTTCAATTAAGATAACTTGCAAAGTTTATGGCCTGTTGGCGGCGTTTTGATCGGTTTTATCGTTGCTTTTTTGCAAAACGCTTTTGAGGAGGCTTTGAAACAGCTCGGTTTTTAATTAAAAAAACAAGGTTTGACGAAAGGAGGATTAAGGGGATAAAAATAACCCAAATCAAAAATAAATCCAAAATCTATGTCGAAATGTTAAGTAAAAAAACATTTGACATTGTGATTGATTTGTGATATCATACAGGCCTAGGTGTGTTCTCGTGAATTCTCGACATTTTTGGAGGGAAATATGAATTTTAAATTTACCAAGATGCATGGCTGCGGAAATGACTATATCTATTTTGACTGCTTTAAGGAGAGGCTTGAAAATCCCGATCAAGTTGCTAAAAAGCTTTCAAACAGGCATTTTAGCGTTGGCGGTGATGGAATAGTGATGATATGCCCGTCAACCGTTGCTGATGCCAAGATGAGAATGTTTAACAGCGATGGCAGCGAAGGGAAGATGTGCGGAAATGCAATAAGATGTGTTGGAAAATATTTATCCGACAATAAAATCATAGACAGGGACACAATAACCATAGAGACAATGAGTGGAATAAAAATTTTGGAGTTGAAAAAGGTCTCCGGGCGCGTTGTTTCGGCGAGAGTTGATATGGGGAAACCTGAATTTAGGCCAGATAAGATTCCTGTGAATGTTGCTGAAAATTTGAATAAATTAGTCTCATATCCAATAAAAATTGATAATGTTGAATATAATATAACCTGTGTTTCTATGGGAAATCCTCATTGTGTGGTTTTTTGTGACAGTGTTGATGAAATTGACATGGTGGAGCTTGGCCCCAAATTCGAAAATAATCGACTGTTTCCAGAAAAAATCAACACGGAATTCGTCCAAATATTAAGTCCAAATGAGATAAAAATGCGAGTCTGGGAGCGAGGCAGCGGGGAGACTATGGCTTGCGGAACTGGGGCTTGCGCAGCTGTTGTTGCGGCTGTTGAAAATGGTTTTTTCAAATTGAATGAATGCGTCCTGGTTAGGCTTCTCGGCGGCCAGTTGAAAATATGCTACACAAAAAATGCTGTGTATATGGAGGGTGACGCGCATGTTGCTTTCAAGGGCGAGGTGGTGATATGATAGGCTTTTGCGCGAACGAGTGAGTGAGTTTTTGCGGGTCTAAATTTGATTTTGAAAGGTTGATTTTTTTATATGCGTGTTAATAAAAATTATGCTAATCTCAAAAATAATTATCTGTTTGCAACAATTTCATCCAAAGTTGATGAGTTTAAAAGCTCAAATCCAGATAAAAAATTAATATATATGGGAATTGGAGATATAACCCGGCCTTTGTGTGGGGCTGTTGTGGATGAGCTCAAAAAAGCCGTTGAGGATATGTCCGGGCCCGAAACCTTCAAAGGATATGGCCCATATCAAGGCTATGATTTTTTGAGAAACTGCGTTTCGAAGTATTACCATGATCATGGAGCCAAGATAGATCCTGATGAAGTTTTCATAAGCGATGGGGCCAAAAGTGATTGCGCGAATATGCTTGATATTTTTGATAACAACCAGATAATTTTGATTCCAGACCCGGTGTATCCTGTGTATCTAGACACAAATATTATGGCTGGCAACAAGGTTATTTTTGCTGATGCAACCGAGGAAAATAACTTTTTGCCGCTTCCCCAAGATGACCTTAACGTCGACATTATATATATCTGTTCGCCTAACAATCCAACTGGAGCGGTCTATGATAGGGAGCAGCTGAAACTTTGGGTTGACTATGCTAACGAAAAAGGCGCCATAATTTTGTTTGATTCGGCCTATGAAGCGTTTATAGATGAAAAAACTTTGCCCAGGAGCATTTTTGAAATCCAAGGGGCCAGAACCTGCGCCATAGAAATTTGTTCTCTTTCCAAAACAGCCGGTTTTACAGGAACCAGATGCGGATTCACCGTTATCCCGAAAGAATTAAAACGCGATGGAAATTTAATCAACAATATGTGGATGAGACATCAAACAACCAGTTTTAATGGAGTTTCATACATAATTCAGCGTGGAGCTGCCGCGGTTTTCACTGAAGCCGGCCAAAGACAGGTTGGCGAAAGTTTATTATACTATAAGAAAAATGCTGAAATAATCAGCGATTCAATGGATGAGATGAAAATTTGGTATACTGGAGGCAAAAATTCGCCATATATTTGGTTAAAATGCCCTAATTCGATGGATTCTTGGGAATTTTTTGATTTGCTTTTGAATGATTTGAACATTGTTGGAACGCCTGGCTCGGGATTTGGCCGAAATGGACAGGGCTTTTTCAGGTTGACGGCTTTTGGAACCCACCAGGACACCATTGAAGCTATGAAAAGGCTGAAAAGTTTTATTTAAAAAATTATATGTGGATTCAATTATTTTTGATATGGGAGAGTGTATATTACAATGAAAAGCAGGAGCAGCGGCGTTTTGATGCATATTTCTTCCCTTCCGTCCGACTATGGGATAGGGACTATGGGAAAAGAGGCGTATGGATTTGTTGATTTTCTTAAACAAGCGGGGCAGTCATACTGGCAGGTTTTGCCGATTTGCCCGCCGGATGAGGTTGGCTCTTCATACAAGTCCTGTTCAACTTTTGCTGGAAATCCGTGTTTTATTGACCTGGATTTGTTGGAATCTTCTGGCTATTTACAAAAATCCGATTATGCCTTAATTGATTGGGGAAAAGACGAGGCAAGCGTTGACTATGATAAAATAAATGCTAACAGGTTGAATATTTTAAAGATTGCATATAGAAATTGGATTCGAGAAAATGAAAAAAACCTTGTTGAGTTTTCTGCTAAAAATAAATGGGCAAAAAACTACTCGTTGTTTATGGCGCTATATCATGCGAATGCTGAAAAACCGTGGTGGGAATGGGATGAACCGTATAAATTTAGGGATGAAAAGGTGCTGGCTGAATTTCAAAAAAGCCATGAGGATGAAATTAATTTTTGGTTATTTACTCAATGTATATTTTTTGAACAATGGTATGCGCTGAAAAAATATGCAAATTCAAACGGCATTGGGCTGATAGGAGACCTTCCAATATATGTTAACAGCAACAGCGCGGGGGTTTGGGCTGAGCCTGAAAATTTTTGTTTGGATGGCGATATGAAGCCTTCAAGGGTTGCTGGATGCCCTCCGGATCAGTTCTCAAAATCTGGGCAATGTTGGGGAAATTCGCTATACAATTGGGACAAAATGAAAGAAAATGACTATGAGTGGTGGTGCGAGCGTTTTAAAATATATGAGACGATGTATGATATTATTAGGGTTGATCATTTTAGAGCCTTTGACAGCTACTATTCAATAGACGCAAAAGACAATAATGCTGCGAACGGAGTTTGGATTAAAGGACCCGGTTTGGATTTTTTCAAAACAGTTGAAAAAAAATTAGGCAAGCTTAAAATAATAGCCGAAGATTTGGGACATATCACACAATCAGTTGTTGATTTGCTCAAAAACACAGGATTTCCCGGGATGAAAGTTTTAGAATTTGCATTCGACACACGCGAAGAAGCCGACTATATGCCCCACAACTACGACGCTAATTCTGTTGTTTACGTCGGAACTCATGATAATGACACGGCGATTGGATGGTTTAGAGGCGTTGAGCCTCAAATTAAAGAGTTGTGTCTAGAATATTTGAATATTGGCCAGTTTGAAGGGATAAATTGGGGAATGATTCGCGGCGCAATGGCCAGCGTTTCTAAGCTGTCGATAATTCAAATGCAGGATTTTTTAGGCCTTGGATCTGAAGCCCGGATGAACACCCCTTCAACTGTTGGAATCAATTGGAAATGGAGGATGAAAAAGGGCGCTTTAACCAGCAAACTTGCAAAAAAAATACACCATATGACCAAATTATATGGACGAATATAGTTAAAAAAGGAGGAATATTCATTGATTGCGGATAATATTATCAAACAGATGCATAAATATTTGAAAACGTGTTTTCATAAAGATATAAAAAATGCAACATCAATTCAAATATATAACGCTCTTTCCAGGTCGATAATGGAATATTTATCAGATGACTGGATTAAAAGCATAGAAGCTCACAACAACGCTCGCAGGGTTTTTTACTTTTCTTCCGAATTTTTGGTTGGACGTGCAATTTTTAATAACCTTGTTTGTTTGAAAATTTATGATGATGTCAAAAAATTATTGAGTGATGAAGGCTTTGAAATTCAACAGCTTGAGGAAATCGAAGACGCAGCTTTGGGAAATGGAGGGCTTGGAAGATTGGCGGCTTGCTTTCTTGACAGCGCCGCAACTTTAAATTTGCCTGTTGATGGTTATGGAATTCGCTATAAATATGGGCTTTTTAAGCAAAAAATTGAAGACGGCTTTCAAGTTGAATATCCAGATGATTGGACAAAATACGGCGATCCGTGGTCTGTTCGCTGTGAAGATGACTCTGTTGAGATCGAGTTTGGCGATCAAAAAGTTGTTGCTGTTGCGTATGACATGCCGATAGTGGGCTATGGAACGGATCATGTTGGAACTTTGAGGCTTTGGCAAGCAGAACCTGTTGATCGCTTTGATTTTAGCGCTTTTAATGATTCAAAGTATTTAGAAGCGGTTAAAGAAAGGGACCTGGCGGAGCGCATTTCGAGCGTTTTATATCCCAATGACAACACGGACTCGGGGAAAGTTTTGCGCCTCAAACAGCAATATTTCTTTTGTTCTGCTTCGCTTCAGGACATAATAAAAAAATACAAGCAAAAATATGGAAGCGATTTTTCACAATTTTCAAGCATAAGCGCAATCCAACTCAACGACACACACCCCGTCATTTCTATTGCAGAATTGATTCGACTTTTGTGTGAACATGAAGATTGCTCTTTCGACGAAGCTTTCAATATCGCGAGAAAAACCTTTTCATACACTAACCACACGATAATGGCTGAAGCTTTGGAAAAATGGCCAAAGAATTTTATGAAACAAATAATTCCGAATGTCTTTGAATATATTTTGTTAATACAAGATAAATTCGAAAAAGAGATGAAACTTCTTGGGGTTTCGAAAAAAACCTGCAGTGAAATTTCGCCCATTCAAGGTGATTATGTTCACATGGCAAACCTGGCTGTCTATTCTTGTTCATACACAAATGGCGTTGCTAAAATACACACTGACATATTAAAAAATGACCTTTTTAAAGACTGGTATTCAATATATCCCCAAAAATTTCAAAACAAAACCAATGGGATAACCCAGCGCAGGTGGCTTTTGCTTTGCAATCGTGAGCTTGCGGACTTGATCAGCCGACTTTTAAAAAGCGATGCGTGGATCAGAAATTTGTCTGAGCTGAAAAAATTGGAGCAATTCGTCGACGACGAGACTGTTATTGAAGAATTTATGGAATTGAAATTTAAAAAGCGCTGTCAACTGGTGGAATATATCAATAAACAGGAAGGAATTTCAATCGACCCCAGAACGATTTTTGACGTTCAAATTAAGAGATTACATGAATATAAACGTCAATTTTTGAATATTTTGGCTATATTACATTTGTATTTTAAAATTAAGAATCATGAACTTTTGAATTTTACGCCAACAACATTTATCTTTGGAGCAAAGGCCGCCCCTGGATATTATCGCGCAAAAAGTGTTATTAAGCTTATTAATTCGGTTGCTGATTTGATTGAAAAAGACCCAACAGTTCGAAAATATATCAAAGTTGTCTTTGTTCAAAATTACAATGTGTCATATGCGGAAAAAATAATCGCTGCCGCAGACGTTTCAGAACAAATTTCAACAGCAGGAACAGAAGCCTCGGGAACTGGAAACATGAAATTTATGCTAAACGGAGCTGTGACTTTGGGAACTTTTGACGGAGCAAATATTGAAATTGTTGAAGAAGCGGGCCTGGAAAACAATTATATATTTGGGAATGTTGTTGAGCAAATACGGGATATTTCTTTAAAATATGATCCTGTTGAAATTTATCAGACTGACAAAAACATTAAGCGCGTTCTAGACGCACTGGACAGCGGGTTGCTGGACAATGGAAAAAGCGTTGATATGTTTAAAGAACTTAAAGATTCTATTCTCAAGGGCGCCAGTTGGCACAGACCCGATCAATATTATTTGCTGGCTGATTTTAATGATTATATTCGTGCTAAACTCAAGGTTAATCAAGAATATAAAAATAGAATGGATTTTGCTAGAAAGTGCTGGATCAACATAGCTAATGCTGGAAAATTCAGCTCTGATCGAACCATTAAAGACTATGCCGAAAATATTTGGCATATCACAAAAATATAATTCTCTATCGCAATTTTAGATTTATTGACTCAGTCAGAGTATCTTTGACCGAGTCATAATTTTTTGAATCAACCCAAATTTTTGCGACTATTTTGGACTGTAAGCCATCCCTAACATAGCGAATGTCTGGAGGGATGGTTTCTAAAGTCATGTCGTTTGAAATTATTGTTTCGTATATCATTTTTTTAACCTCAATCAGATCGAAATCATCCTTCAAACAAAAACTCATTTCAAGCCTTCTTGTGTCCTCTTTTGAGTAGTTGGTTACTTTGCCGGCAACCACTAAATTATTGGGAATTAAAATGATTCGGTTGTCTGAAGTTTTAAGGTGAGTATACATTAATTGAATCTTGTGGACTTTTCCCAAAATAGAGTCTATTTCTATAGTGTCGCCAACAGAATAAGGCCTTGCGAATAATATTTGAATCCCTTTAGCTATATTAGACAAAACATCTTTCAGAGCTATTCCAAAAGTCAAAAACGCTGATGACATAAACGCCAAAATTGCAGCGGTTGAAACATCAAATTTTATCAAAATAATCAACAATATTAGTGTGTATATTAAATATTTGACAAATTTTAAAACTATTTGCATAGCTAGTGAATTTTGCTTGTCTATTTTTTCAAATGTTTTTTTAACAGTTTTATCTATAAATTTTATTAATATTATTCCGAACAATATAGCTACTGCTGAAAATATTATATTTTCACCATATTTATATGAACTTTCAGGAACCGATCCCAAAAAATCTTCAATAACGTTCATAAAATTCCTCCTTAAAATCGTAAATCTCACATCATTATACACTATTTTAAAGCCATTATCAAGTTTTTCTAATAAAATTTGTGATGCATATAAATTTTCAAAACACATATTGACATATTAGTTAAAATATGGTAACATGAGTATGTAGAAAATATATAATTTAAATTTTATATATTTGAACAATTCTATTGGGATTATATATTTTCTAACGTGAAAATGAAAAGGGGGAGAGGTGTAAAAAGCAAAAATATATACATAAAATCAACAATATTTATTTAAAAACAGACTGGCTGTTTGATTGGTTTAAAGCAAGCCAGGCAGGTTAGAGGCGCAGATGGTTTAATAATGCGTCTGATGCTTAGGCAGGATATGCCGAAAAAATTAATTGGTTTTTAAAAATTTATGAGAAGGTGATTTACATGATTTTTGAAGAATATTCAGAAAAAAATGAAAAAAGTCAAAATGTTTCTGAGAGTGGAGCTTTGGATGATAATGCTTTGGATGCTGTTGCTGGGGGGCTTAGTGGTGTAGAAGTTAATACAAACACTACTGTAACTACTAACTCCAATAATGTAACCGGCAATACCACGACGACTAATAATAATAGCATAAACAACAACTTCGGTGATGTTAATACTGGCGGCGGCGCTTTTACCCTTGACTTCAGTAGAAGTTCTGTTACAAATAGCGGTTATAGCGGTCGTAGCAGTCGTAGGCGGTGGCGTCGCTAAAAAACAAACGATTCAGTCAAAGGAGAGATCAATTTGATATTTAAAGAGTTTCTAGAAAAAACAAGTACGCTGTCAAAAATATGGCTTTTGAAAGTATCGATGAATTTAAAAAATTTGCCGATAAAGAAAAAATTGCTTGCACTGACGAAGAGTTAAAACAAGTTTGGAGTCAAGTTCAAAGCCAAAACGATTCTGGAGACGGAGCTTTGGATGATGGAACTTTGGATGATGTCGTTGGTGGCGTTGCCGCATCACCTTTGCTTGATGAGGATGGACGCCTAGAACCTGCAAAAGGCAAATGAAAAGTGCAAGTGAGAATATTGTTGTGGAAATAGCAGATAATCATGCTTATATTTCTGTTGTGAAAAAGCTGTGACCACCCCAGGTGGTCTGTCAACTGGTGGCGCGCTAACTACGTAGCAGTTTAAAGATTGCAAAGAGAGAATAAGGTGGTGCCTTGGCGCAAATGTATGGGGGGACTTACATGACTTTTAAAGAATATTTAGACAAAAACGAAAATGCTGTCGAAAATATGGATTTTGAAGGTATTGATGAACTTAAAAAATTTGCCGATAAAGAGAAAATTACATACTCTGAAGGAGAATTGAAACAAGCTTGGGGTTATATTAAATGTCAAAGTGCTTCTGAAGATGGGGAGGAGTTGGATGACGACGCTTTGGATGCTGTTGCTGGCGGCAAGGGGAATACATACATCATTTACCAGAATTGTGGTAATCAAACCGGATGCAACACTACCATTAATGATAACAGCAACAATGTCTCAGTTGGTAAAGTTAATGGTAACACGAACATTAAAAGCTGATTAAAGATACCTTTGGCCGCTGTCTGGAAGGAGGGCGACAATGATTTTCCCCTTGTTTTCTGGCCTTTTTGCAACCTGGCTTGCTGCCCAAACTGCGGCTCCTGATGAAACTCCAACAAGCAAGCCTTCGCTTTTGGCAAGAGCCCTCCCGATTTCAAACGCGTCCTTGTCCGCAACTGTAATAATTTCATCTATTATATCAGCGTCTAATATTTTTGGAATAAAGCCCGCGCCAATGCCTTGAATTTGGTGTGGGCCTGGTTTTTTGCCGGAAAGGACAGGAGAACCAGCCGGCTCAACAGCAACAATCTTTATGTTTGGATTTTTGCTTTTTAAATATTTGCCAACTCCAGTGATCGTCCCTCCTGTTCCAACGCCAGCAACGAAAAAATCAACTTTGGAATCGGTGTCGCTCCAAATTTCAGGGCCTGTTGTTTTAAAATGTATATTTGGATTCGAAGGATTTGTAAATTGGCTTGGAATAAAGCTGTTTTTGTTTTTTAAAGCGAGCTCCCTGGCTTTTTCAATTGCCCCTTCCATTCCCCGAGAGCCGTCAGTTAAAATAACGCAAGCTCCATATGCTTTAAGGAGATTTCTTCGCTCAACGCTCATTGTCTCAGGCATCGTCACAATAACTTTATATCCCCGAGCCGCCCCAATCGCAGCAAGGCCAATTCCTGTGTTTTTAGCTAGTTGGCTCAATAATCAGAGAGCCTGGTTTTAAAATTCCCCTGGCCTGCGCATCCTCAATCATTGCCATGGCAACCCTGTCTTTAACGCTTCCAGCTGGATTAAAAAATTCAAGCTTTCCAAGAACAGTCGCTTCAAGGCCCTCAATCTTTGCAAAATTTTCAAGCTCAAATAAAGGTGTCCTACCAACAAGATCAGTGATTTTTTTATATATCTTCATCTGCTCCTCCAAAAGTTCTAAAATCTGTTAATTATATATATTGGACAACATTATTTCGCTATATCACAAATTTATTAAACTCTTAACAACTTCTCCCGCAATAATCAGCCCCGCAACCGCAGGAACAAACGCAGTCGAGCCAGGGATAACCCGCCCGGAATCGGATTTTTGAAGCTTAATCGGGCGCAAAGGCTTTTCCCTAGACCAAACAACCTTCAGCCTTTTAATTCCACGTCGGCGGCATTCACGTCGCATGACTCTGGCCAAAGGGCAGACTGAAGTTTTGTAGATGTCAGAAACTTCAAGCAAAGCTGCGTCAACCTTGTTTCCCGTTCCCATAGAGCTTATTATCGGCGTTTTTGAAGCGTTTGCATTCATGACCAGCCAAAGCTTACCTGTGACAGTGTCTATGGCGTCGACAACATAGTCAAACTGTTTAAAATCCAATTCAGCGTTGCAGCCTGGAGCATAAAAAACTTGGTGTGCTGTAACTTCGCAATGGGGGTTAATGGTTAAAATGCGCTCTCTTGCGACCTCAACCTTTGGCTTTCCGATTGTTTTTAGAGTTGCAAACACTTGGCGATTTATATTAGTCACACACACTTTGTCATTGTCAATTATGTCTAGTTTTCCAACGCCAGATCGCGCTAAAGCCTCAACAGCATGGGATCCAACCCCTCCAACGCCAAAAACTGCAACTCTCGACCCTGCTAAAATTTCCATGGATTTTTTGCCAAAAACCAGCTGCGTTCTCAAAAATTGATCCAACATCTGCTATTTTCAATTCTCCTCAACAACATACAGTATAAAAATTTGAGTTTATCCTAACTGAAATTCGAAGGTTCATCATCGCGCCTGGTCAAATCTTTAAAACTATAGTTATATATAAGCTCCTGGCCTTTAACGCTAACCTTCGCGCCTTGTGGAATCGACTCTGTGATAAATGCATTTCCTCCAACAACAACATCCTTTCCGATGATTGTTTTTCCGCCTAAAATCGACGCTCCGGAATATATTGTCACATTATCACAAATTGTCGGGTGACGTTTTGTTCCTTTTAAATTTTGACCTCCTCGAGTTGATAATGCGCCAAGCGTGACGCCCTGATATATTTTAACGTTGTTTCCGATCTCGGTGGTTTCGCCAATAACAATCCCTGTTCCGTGGTCTATAAAAAAATATTTTCCAATTGTCGTTCCGGGGTGGATGTCGATTCCTGTTTTGCTGTGAGCGTGTTCAGTCATGATTCGCGGAATCAGCGGAACGTCCAGCAAAAAAAGTTCATGAGCTATTCGCGCAGTGAGTATGGCATATAGGCCGGGATATGTGCATATAATTTCGTCTTTGTTATATGCGGCAGGGTCGCCGTCATACGCAGCTTGAATGTCTGTTTCAATATATTCTCGGATTTTGGGAATTTGATCTAAAAAACTAAAAGCTGTCTCCTGGGCGGCGATTGAAATTTCTTGATCGGTTGAATCTTGATGCTTCGGAGAATATCGCAAAACAATTGCAATTTGTTCTATAAGATTGTGTGTGATGTCTTCGAGCAAAACAGCAACATTATTTCTGATTGAGTATGCTCTATAGCTACTATTAGTATAATATCCAGGATATATGACAATTCGCAGTTTTTCAAGAACATCAATAATAACGTCTTTTTTCGGATATTCAAACATTTTAATTTTGTCTATAACCCTGCATTTAGCGTAGTCATCCATCAATTTTTCAACAAGTCCTTCAATTTTAGCTTGAATTCTGGTTATCATAAACTAACACCGCTTTCTAGACACAAAAATAAAACTCAGACCTATTATATAACATATGCCACCAAAACGTCAACCAATATTTAAAAAATTTCATTATATATTTTGCCATTGCAGGAAATATTGGTTGGTCTTTTTTTCGTCCTCAAGAGTTGTTGGCCGCCCATGACCGGGATATATTGAATAATTTCCGCTTAAATTCGCAATTTTTTGAACTGTCTGTTTTGTTTTTTCTTTGCTTCCTCCAAACAAATCATATCTGCCAACCGTCCCTGCAAAAATTGCGTCTCCAGTGAACAAAGTTTGATCCGAAAGCAAATATGTTGTGCTGCCTTTGGTGTGGCCAGGAGTGTGGATCGCGGTGAAAAAATCTGAGCCAAAGGAAATTTTAAATCCGTCTGAAAAAGTGATAAGATTTTCTTCATTATATTTGATATCTTGGCTGAAAAAATTTGCGGAGCTTTTTTTGCCGCTGTCCAGCATTTCTTTGTCAAATTCATGAATATATGCTGGCAGGTTTAAAAATTGCTTCAAACCCAAAACGTGGTCAAAATGTCCGTGGGTTAAAAGGACAAACCTTGGATTAACGCCATTTGCCCTGATCCACTCGGTCAAAGCAGGATCGCAGGCCCCGGGGTCAACTATTGCGCAATCATCATTTTTGTCAATAATTAAATAGCAATTCGTTTTTAATTGACCTAAAACGAATTTTTTCAATCTATATTTTCCGTTTGAAAAAATTTTTTCCACTCTCAATCGCTCCCTTTAAAATTTATATGTAAATTTGGGGAAAGTTTAAGATTTTGTGTCAACAGATATCACCCCATCAAGTTTTTTCAACTGCCAAATGACTTCTTTTAGCTCCGAAACGTGGCGGATAAAAATGCTAATATTTATTTTAATATTCTCATTTTCTAAAAATTTCACATTGAGTTCGCTTATTGGAACATTAAGTTTGGATAATGTTGATGTTGTTTGAAAAATCATTTCATCGTTGTTGACAGCCAGAATTTGAAGAGTTAAAATGTATCTGTTATTTGGGGATGTCTGCCAACAGACAGGGATGAATCGATCGACTTTGGCCGCGTCTTTTTGAGCGTTTAAAACGTTTTGGCAATTGGTTTTATGGACAGAGACACCGCTTCCCCGGGTTATAAAGCCAATTATGTTGTTGCCTGGAATTGGGCCGCAACATTTGGCCAAGCTGACCAGACAGTGGTCTATCCCTTCGACAACAACTCCGGTTGAAGAAGAAAAATTATTTGGTTGAAAAACAAATTTGGGCCTGGATTCATTTTTATTATATTTAAAATATAATTTTTTAATGTTTGGCATTATTTTTGAAATAATAACTCCGCCATATCCAATTGCAGCATAAAAATCCTCAACCGAGTTAAACTGACATCGCGTTGCAATCGGTTTGAAAAATTCGTCAAATTCGCTTTCATCAAGGTTTATATTGTTTCTCAAAAGATCCTTTTTTAGCTCGTTTATTCCTTCTCGTATATTTTCCGGTCTTTTTTCCTTTTTAAACCAAGCCTTGATTTTGTTTTTAGCTTCTGTCGTTTTAACGATATTCAGCCAATTCCTGGACGGCCCGTGAGAGGCTGATTTAGTCGTTATTATTTCAACAACCTGGTTTGTTTTAAGCTTGGTTTCTATGGGGGCGATTTTTCCGTTTATTTTCCCGCCAATCATTTTGTGGCCAATTTGAGAGTGAATTAAATATGCAAAATCTATTATTGTGCTGCCAACGGGAAGGGATTTGACCTCTCCGTTTGGAGTGAAAACAAAAACTTCTTCAGAGCCAATGTCTGTTTTGATTGAGTTCATGAGGTCTTCAGTGTTCTTAGCTTCTTGCTGAAGCTCGATTATATGCCTGATCCATGCCATTTTTTTCGCGAGATCGTCGTTTTTCTCAACCCCCTGTTTATATTTCCAGTGCGCAGCGATTCCATATTCCGCAACATAATGCATCTCAAAGGTTCGTATCTGAATTTCAAACGGAATTCCATCTGCCGCGATAACCGTTGTGTGTAGGCTTTGATACATATTGGGTTTAGGAGTTGAAATATAGTCTTTAAATCGGTTTGGAATGGGGGTGAACATGTCGTGCATCGCGCCCAAAACGCTATAGCACTCTAAAACTGTGTTGACAATGATTCGTATGGCATATATGTCGAAAACTTCGTCCCAATCCTTCCCTTTCATATACACTTTTCGATATATGCCATAGTGGCTTTTAATTCTTCCGCTAATTTTAACCCTGGAAACCATGTCTTTGACTTTGTCATAAACCTTTTGCTCTATATATTCTATATAGGTTTTATTTCCAAAATCTATAGACCTGGTTAGTTCGCGTTTTTGCTTTAAAACTTGGGTTATTTCGTCATATGCAATCGGGTCTAGATATCTAAAGGAGATGTCTTCGAGCTCTTCTTTGATGGCCGTCATTCCAAGCCTTTGCGCAAGCGGAGCATATATTTCCATCGTTTCCAGAGATTTATCCCGTCTTTTTTGCTCTGGCCAAGCGTCTGCAGTTCGCATGTTGTGGAGCCTGTCTGCGAGTTTAATAATAATAACCCTAATGTCACGGGACATGGCAAGCAGCATCTTTCTCAAGTTTTCAATTTGCTGTTCTTCCTGGGTGTGTAGGGGGACGTTTTTGAGTTTTGTTGCCCCGTCAACCAAAAATGCAATGTCTTCGCCGAATATTTTGCAGATGTCCTGTTTTGAGGTTTTGGTGTCTTCTATGACGTCATGCAAAAGCCCCGCAGCAATCGAATTGCTGTCCATTCCCAGATCAAGCAGGATCAGCGAAACGCCGACAGGATGGGTGATATATGGCTCTCCCGAAAGCCTTTTTTGATCGCTGTGGCAACTTTTAGCAAATTCATATGCCTTAAGGATTAATGAAACATCATATGAACGTTCAGCGCTGTGGATCGCGCTTAAAAGATCACTAATTTCAGCGGCCATAACCTCAAACACCCCCCTTTTTGCCATATAAACCGAACAATGTGCTGTTTTTAAGCTATTTCTTGGCGCAGCTTCTTTAACAAAGGATTGGAGGCTAAATCAATTTTGCAAACGTTTGGAACATATTCAATTCCTTTTGAGCAAAACTTGATCAACCCTTCCATGGATAAAACTTCAAGTATAATTTTGAGTTTACAGTAGTTTATCGGGCTTTTGCAAATCAATGTGTATAGAGTGTATGAATCTCCGTGGAAAATTTTTAATTGTTTTATTAATTTGTATACGGCCGAAAATTCATTTTTCGTTGGAATGATGATATGCCTCAAAGCATTTGAAACGTTCCCGCTTCGAATGATGCTTTCAAATTCCATAGCCGCCGCAATAATCTTGGCTTGGTTGATCTCAACTGGCCGCATATCAACTATTTTATAGCTGATTCGATCGGTTCCTTGATAGTGGTTAATTTCAATGTTAACTAAAATATTAAAGACATTGCCAGTTTTATAGTAGAAATTAGAAACCGGCATATTGAAATAAACAGTGTTTATTGAGGTGGACTTTGTCAAAAATTTTAATCTTAAATGCCTGTGTTCTGAGAGGGGAACGATGTCGATGAGCTTGGCGTTTTCTATCATGAAGGTTGGTTGGGGATTTTCCTGGCCAAACGGTCCCAATTTCCCAAGCTCCTTAACCATGCCTATGTTTAAATTTTTGGGGTCAACAACTAAATCTATGGCGGTTTCACGGAGCGCAGGCGGGTTATTCATAGCATATTGGTTTATTTTTTGCTTAAAGTCTTCTATTTTATTGCCTTCAATTGTGAATCCTCCGGCAAGTTCATGACCGCCCCATTTTGAAAAATACTCACTGCAATATTTTAAAGCGCCATACATCGAAAAGCCCGCAAATGACCGCGCAGACCCAACAGCATTTCCATCCTCAATTGACATAACAACAACCGGCTTGGAATA
>CADAPX010000003.1 GCA_902789925.1 Oscillospiraceae bacterium
CAAAGTCTCAATAATAATCCCAGTGTATAATACGCCTGAAAATTTACTCAGAGACTCTCTAGAAAGCGCTAAAAATCAAACTTTAAAGGACATTGAAATAATCTGCGTTGATGATGGATCAACAAATGGATCTGAAAAAATTTTAGATGAGTATGCCAAATCTGACCCTAGATTTAAAATTGTCCATCAGAAAAATGGAGGATGCTCAGTGGCACGAAACAAAGGTTTAGATATAGCAAAAGGCGAATATATTCAATTTTTGGATTCGGATGACACAATAAACCCAACTATGTCGGAAAAATGCTACAATAAAGCTAAAGAGCATAATGCTGATATTGTCAAATGTGGATATACTGCCGAATGGAATTGGGCTGAATTTTCTATTGAGGATAAAGTTACAGTCGGCCCAGCTTTTCATTTTGAAGGACAGGGCTTTATATGGAACGGAATATGGAAACGAATTTTTTCAAAGGGCGATAAGCTATATTCATTCGTTGATTCCAAAAGAAGAGGCGATGAAGTGCTCAATTTAACATTTATGCCAAAAGCGAATAAAATTATCTATTTTTCAGAGAAACTTTACCATTATACTAAAGAAAACTCAAATTCAATAACTAATGTGTTCGAAAAAATGCATAATGATGAATTAGAATGTATATCAAAAAATATTGAGTGTATATATAAAAATTGGAAAAACAACGGTTATTTTAGTGATAATATTGCTAAAATCGATTTTTTAAAATTCATTTTACGCTGTGACAAAACATCTCAACATTTGAATAGTATAAAATCTAAATATAACCTTCTACTAGCCGGAGTGGGCTCAGAACTGCTGCAAGTCGACGTAATAAATCAACTTCCCCTTAAAGAAAGAATCGAGTTCAAAGTAATGATGCAACAAGCTAACTGCAAGTGAGGAATAATCCTTTTCCGCATATCGTTCATAGCAAATAGGTTCTCCTTTGTTATTTTGGTTATTGTAATTTAACTGTAACAAAGGCAGCCCCTATTCGCTATTTTTTTCTGTTTACTGTGAAACATTAATTTCAAACCCCAAAAGCAATTTGGATTTTTATTTTAAATCCCTATTGCTTTTATTTTGATTTTGTGATATCATATTATTTGGGTGTTTTTATTAACTTTTAGGAGATATGATTTTATGAAAAAAATTAAAGTTGCTGTTTTATTCGGCGGCGTTTCTTCAGAATATGAAGTTTCTTTGAATTCTGCTTTTAACGTTATAAGTAACCTGTCGAAAGAAAAATTCGAAATAATTCCAATAGGAATAACAAAAAATGGACATTGGCTATATTATCCCGGGCCTATTGAAAAAATTCCAACAGACCAATGGAAAGACGATCTTGACTGCTGCCCTGCAATCATCAGCCCAGATTCAACTCACGGCGGAATATTAAAAATCATGGAAAATTTTAAATTCGCGCTTTTAAAAATCGACTGCGTTTTTCCCGTTCTCCACGGCTCTAATGGAGAGGATGGACGCATGCAGGGGTTGCTTGAAATGTCTGGCATTCCATACGTTGGCTGCGACGTTTTGAGCTCAGCAGTTTGCATGGATAAAGTCTTAACTCGCGTTCTTCTGGATTATTTCTCGGTTAAAGGAACCAAGTGGAGACACATCAACAAAAAAGACATTGAAAAGCTGGACTCTTTTTGCGAAAGCATTTCAAAAAGCCTCCAATTTCCAATTTTCACAAAACCTGCAAATGCAGGTTCTTCAGTTGGAATCAGCAAGTGTCACAATATTGATGAGCTGCGTCACGGAATTTTAGTCGCTTTTGCGCATGATGACAAGGTTCTTTGCGAAGCGGGCGTTGATGGAAAAGAAATCGAATGCGCAGTTATCGGAAATTCAGAACCCAAAGCTTCAATTCCAGGTCAAATAGTTCCGTGTAATGAATTTTATGACTATGACGCTAAATATGAAAGCGACTCAAGACTTGAAATTCCCGCCCCTATAGACGAAAAGACTTCGCAAGAAATCAAAAATATTGCAATTAAAGCATATAAACTTTTAGGATGTTCTGGCTTTGCTCGCATTGATTTTTTTGTTACAAATGACACTAATGATATATATTTAAACGAAATCAACACCATCCCCGGTTTCACTAAAATCAGCATGTATCCCAAACTTTGGGCGCAAGAAGGCGTCAAATATTCAGAATTGCTCGAAAATTTAATTGAGCTTGCGATTAAAAAAAACAATAATTAACAAAAAAAGTATGGGTGTTTAGAAAAATGGGAAACTGTCAAAAAATAAACCTTTTAATCAAAAGCTCGCAAGGCTATGTATATTCAGATATGAGCGATTTTGAGCTGTTCACCACCGGAACACTGAAAAAATTAAAAAGCAGCTGGATGATTTGCTATCAAAATGAAAATCAGGGCACAACCAAAATAACGCTGTTTAGCGACCAAACAGCAACAATAAAATCCGATGGAAAGATCGCATACACCTTTAGATTCATTCAAAACAAAGTAACTAAATCAAGCCTTTGCTGTCAAGATTTGTTTTCGTGCATGTCTTTAAAAGCAACTAAAATCCACCACAAACTCACCCTCGAAGGCGGGACGATTTCTCTTGAATATGACATGAACGTTGAATCCAAGATGGTTGTCAAAAATAAATTATTCATATCAATTAATCTTTCCAAATGATAAAAAAATATTTTATGAGTTTTAAATTTAAGGATGTGATTAAAATTTATGGCTGGGGTTTTAAAGCAAGCGCAGGATCAACTAAAAAATTTGTTAACTTGCGCTTTGAATCGGGCGATGGAAAAAGGCGAGCTTGTTAAAACTTCAATTCCAGATTTTTTGGTTGAATCGCCCGATAGCTCGATTCACGGCGACTTTGCAACCAATATCGCAATGGTTGGAGCAAGGCTTTTTAAGCAATCTCCAATGCTTTTGGCCCAAAAAATTGTCGATAATCTTTCGCTGGATGAGACATATTTTCAAGAATGCGAAATTGCGCGGCCTGGATTTATAAATTTTTTCCTGGGCAAAACTTGGTTTAAAGAAGCAATTGTTTCAATTTTGAAAGAAAAAGAAAACTATGGCAGGTCGGCCTTTGGGGGCGGAGAGAAAGTTTTGGTTGAATTTGTTTCCGCCAACCCAACCGGCCCGATGCATATTGGAAATGCGCGAGGGGGAGCCGTTGGAGATTGTCTGGCGGAGCTTTTGTCCTGGGCGGGCTATGATGTCACGCGTGAATTTTACGTCAATGACGCGGGAAATCAAATCGAAAAGTTTAAAAAAAGCCTGTCCATACGATACATGCAACTATATTCAAAAGATGGCGAAATTCCCTTGCCCGAAGACTGCTACCAGGGCGAGGACATCATCCAAGCAGCCCAATCCTTTGCCGCGATTCACAAAGACAAATATGTTGGCGTTTCGGAAAAAGAGCGAGCTAGGGCCCTGGTCGAATATGCCCTTCCGTTAAATGTTAAAGCCCTCAAAAATGACCTGCTAAAGTATAGAATAGATTACGACAGTTGGTTTTTGGAGAGCAAGTTATATAAAAGCGGCAAAGTGCTAAAAATAATCGATATGCTAAAAGATAGAGGATATGTGTATGAAAAAGATGGAGCTGTTTGGCTGAATTTAACTGGATTCGGAAAAGACAAAGACGAGGTTTTGGTTCGGGAAAACAAAATTCCAACATATTTCGCCGCAGACATCGCATATCACTATGACAAATTGGTTGACCGCAAATTTCAAAAAGCAATCAACATTTGGGGAGCAGACCATCACGGGCATGTTGGAAGGCTCAAAGCCGCTCTGGAAATTTTGGGGGTTGATCCAAAGCGACTTGACATTATCTTGATGCAGATGGTTCGTTTGGTTCGGGACGGGCAAACGGTTAAACTCAGCAAGCGTTCCGGAAAATCAATCACTTTAACATCTTTGCTGGATGAAATTCCGGTTGATGCTGCGAGGTTTTTTTTCAATATGCGCGAAGTTAATTCGCATTTTGACTTTGATTTGGATCTTGCTGTTGAACAGTCCTCCAAAAACCCTGTATACTATGTCCAATATGCCCATGCAAGAATCTGCAAAATATTAAACAACCTCGAAAAAATCGGCAAAAAACCCTCGCTTGATTCAAACTATCTCCTTTTAACCGAGCGCGAAGAAACGGAACTTGTCAAAGCAATTTCCAAATTTCCTGATGAAATCATCGCTTCTGTCGCTTCAAGTAATCCATCTCGGTTGACCAAATTCATCATCGACGTCGCAACTCTTTTTCACAAATTCTATGGGAAATGCAAGGTTTTTGGAAGTGAGGAAAATCTACTTGGAGCAAGACTTGGCCTTTGCTTGGCGGTTAAAATAACTTTAAAAAATGCGCTCTCAATTTTGAAAATTAGTGCACCGGAGGAAATGTGAAAAAAGTCAATAATTTTAGTGCATTTATAAAAAAATATAGTTCTGATGATTTTTTGCGACTGCACACTCCTGGCCACCAAGGACGCTGTCAGTTCATCAACAACATCTCCCCGCTGGATGATATCACTGAAATCTCGGGCTCAGATTCGCTATATCACTCAAGCGGGATCATTAAGGACCTGGAAGATCAAATTTCCAAGCTATATCAGTCGCAATCTTTAATATCCGCTGGGGGATCAACTTTATGTATACAAACTATGCTCGCCTTATTTCGCGGCAAAAAATTCATCGCTATGCGCTCATCACACATATCATTCTACAACACCTGCGCCTTGCTTGGAATCAGCCCCGTTTGGATTGGCCCAAGTTTTTTAGGCTTTCCTTGCAAAAATCAGCTTGCCAAAGAGCTTGAAAGCGCTCTAGTTTCAACCGGGGAACCGTCAGTTGTGTATATAACTTCTCCGAACTATTGTGGAATTAGTGTGAATATCTCGAAAATTTCTCAAATTTGCAAAAAATATAACGCAATTTTAATGGTCGACAATGCTCATGGAGCCCATTTGAAATTCACACCTCAAGATATTCATCCAATCTCCCTGGGCGCGGATATTTGCTGCGACAGCTTCCACAAAACCCTGCCAACTTTGACTGGCGCCGCCGTTTTGCATTTTAAACCTGGTTTGGTCGACAGGCATGAAGCAAAACACATTATGTCTATGTTTGGTTCAACAAGCCCGTCATACATGATAATGAGCTCAATTGCGCTGTGTGTTGATTGGCTCAAATCAGAAGCAAAGCTTAAATTTCAAAAATTGCAGCAAAAAAAAGACGGCGTTGTTAAAAATTTGCATATAGACATTTTAGAAACCGACTGCAGCAAACTGACAATTGACGCCCAAAACATAAAAAATGGCGCCGAAAATGTCGCAAAGCTCCTGCGATCTGACAAAATAGAACCCGAATATGTTGGCTTGAGATACTTAACGATGGTCTTATCGCCGTTTTTAAGCGAGGCCGACTGGAATCGGATTGAAAATTGTCTCAGAAAAATCCAAATTAATATAAATAACAATGACCACATTGAGGACGAGCATTTTCCCCCGCCAAAAGTTAAAATCAGCCCAAAACAAGCATTTTGGAGCAAGTCAAAACGAGTTGAAATCAAAAAATCAGCTGGGCGGATCGCTTCAAAATGTCAGTGGATTTGCCCCCCAGGCGTCCCGATAGTTGCTGCAGGCGAGCTGATAACTCCTGAAATTGTTGAATTATTGGCAAAAAACAAAATAAAATATATTGATGTTGTTAAAAATATATAAATAAATTTGGAGCAGCGCTATGTCTTTTGAATTTTGTGGAAACGAAAATATGTTATCAATCTTAAATAATATAATAAAATCAAGAAAATTTTCTCATGCATATTTATTTTTTGGAGACGAGGGCGTTGGAAAAAAATTCATATGCCGCCAGTTTGCGCAGGGAATCCTTTGCGAAGGAGAAGACAAGCCGTGTGGAAAATGCTCCAATTGCAAAAAAATTGCATCACAAATCCATCCAGACTATTTTGAAATAGGGGTTGATGCTGCTGCTGGAAAGCAAGGTTTTAGCGTTGATGATGCGCGCAAATTGATCGAATCCGCGTATATTATGCCAAATGAAGGGATTTTCAAAATATTTTTGCTGGATAATGTTGAAACGCTTCTTGCTGCTTGTGCCAACACATTGCTAAAAACCCTTGAAGAGCCGCCAAAACATGTCATATTTTTGTTACTGTCAAACAATAAACCCGGTGTTTTGAAAACTGTTCTGTCCCGATGCATTCCAATCGGCGTTTATCCGGTTTCGAATGAAAGTTGCTTTGATAATGTTAAACTAAAATTTCCAAATGAAGACGAAAAAACCTTAAAATTAGCAGCAAATCTTTCAGGTGGGAGCATAGGCCAGGCGATTTTTTACCTTAAAGACCCGGTTGGTCAAAAATCAGTTTTAATTGCAAAAAAGCTGCTGGATTCATATTTTCAAAGGGATGAGCTGAGTTTTATTCAGTCGATTGCGCCCCTTGCAGACGACGCTTCTCTTTCCTTTGCGGTTTTTAAATGCGCTCTAGCCGGGCTCAAACTGAAAATCGATTCTGAACTCAAACTAAATAAAACGCCAAGCGAAAATTTTTGCCAAAAACTTTTTAAAGCTTTTGGATGTTTTGAAAAAGCAAGAGAAATTTTAACCAAAAATGGGAATAAAAATTTAACTATTTCCAGGCTTTGTGCTGAAATTTTTTGACAAAAAATATAACTATTTGTATTATTAAATGTTATGGAGAAGTGCATATGAAAAAAGTTGTTGGGATTCGTTTCAGAAGTTTTGATAAACCTTGCTATTTCGATAGCGGCAAAGAGGTCTATTGTGTTGGAGCCAATGTCATCTGCAAAACCATTCACGGTTTAGAGCTTGGAAAAGTTCAAATTCCACTCCGAATGGTTGACTGCAAAAGTGGTCTTGTTGATCCAGAATATTTTATTTTGCGAACCGCGTCTGAAGCCGACATTAGACAACATGAAAAGAATTTAAAATCAGAAGAAAGCGCAACAGAGATTTGTAAAAAATCCATAAAAAAACACAACCTGGACATGAATTTGATATACACGGTTTTAACATTTGACAAAAATAAACTGATCTTTTTCTTCACAGCCAATGAAAGAGTCGATTTTCGCGCTCTTGTTAAAGAACTTGCCTCAATATTTCGCATGCGAATTGAGCTTCGGCAGATTGGAAGCCGCGATCAAGCTAAAATGCTGGGCGGCCTTGGAATATGCGGAAAATCTTTTTGCTGTTCAACATTTTTAAAAAATTTTCATCCAATTACAATAAAAATGGCAAAAGAACAAAATTTATCCCTGAATTCTAAAAAAATATCAGGGTGTTGCGAACGTTTAATGTGCTGCCTGCAGTATGAATATGATCTTTATAAAACGTTAAACAAAAGCGCCCCCAACCCCGGAACAACCGTCATGACTCCCGTTGGAAAAGGCGTTGTTGTGGATGGAGACATAATTTCTGAAAAATATTCGGTTAAATTGGTTGATGTATATGAATCAACACTGAGAGTGTTTAATAAAAATGATCTGAAAATTATAAATGAGTCTCAAAATAAAAATAAAAAATCACAAAAACATAACTCATAAATAAAATCTTATTTTGGTGTGTTAAAGCTAAAGAAAGAAACGCCTCAAGCTTCCAAAAAATGCTCAAGGCGTTTCGAAACACCATATTACTATTATCCATTAAAAATCAGAGTCGACCCTTTCAAATTTGCTGTAAATTTCATTCACGGTTGCTAGAATTTTTGAAAAACCCTCTAGTTTTACTTGCTTGGCCTTTTTATTTTATATGCTGCGGCAAACGGAGAATTGTAAAATTCATCAACCGTATACTCTTCAGCAAGCCCCTCAATCATAAGATCATTTATGATCACATTAGAATTTTTACAAATTTCCTTAAGCTCTGCCCTGTCTTTTTCTGTCCAGTTTTTGCCAAAACCGCCTGCAACCGATTCCAGCTCCTCGTTTTTCAGCTCGCTTTTTTTGTTTTCTTTCATTTTAATCGCCTCCTTTCCAGGTTAAAATTTAGATATCAGGGGATTATATAAAATCAAACTCCAAACCCCCTAAATTTATGATAACATAATTTCAAATAAATGTCAATATCGAAATTAAAAAAATCATTAAGAAACCTTTCTATTTTCCAGAGCTTTTCGGGCCAAATTATGGCTGCGTGTTGCATATAATCCATCATAAAATTCAAAAATCGACTTTTTTTCTCCGCTGTCAGTTTTTTCATACAAAACGCCATTTTCAAGACTATATCGACTGGACTTTGAAGCATCTATTTCTTTTATTTCTGTGTTGCCATAGCCATCGGGTAATATGATCCTGCAGTCACCTTTTAGCTCCAATTTTTCATAAAAGCTTCTTGACAAGCGCCATTCTATCGGCAGACCATATTCCAACAATTTATCCACATAATCAATTACCGCCGAAGAGTCTTCAACCAGCAAATCACAAAAAACAATCACAGCGTTGCCTTCACACTTTTTTGGATCCAAACGCGCCACATTTAATTTTAAGTCCAAACGCAAATCTGAAATTTCAGTTGGTTCAGATAAAAATAAATCGAACACTGATATTTTGTGAGACCTATGCCCAACCATGCTTCGATTGGCATCATCTATAGAATGCCCTTGACTATAAAATGCTGGAAAAAACTCTTCAAATCTGGGTCCATTTGATTTTACTTCCTCTTGTTTTTTCCCCTCCAACCAATTTTCTTTTAAATTTTCAATATCTTTCTCAGTAATATCTATGTCTAGGGCAGCAAATATCCAGATTTTGTTGTTATCTTCCTCAAGGCTGAGATTTATTTCTTTAATTGTTATCATGTTGCTATAGTTTTGGTTTATTTTTTCCAGCTTTTGATTTAACTCTTCGTTTATCTTTTCAATCCCTTCTTCAATGTTGTTTGGGTCCAAAGATATGGATGTTACATCAATATAGGTTGATTGCAGTTCGTCATAATACTTTTCAATTTCATGATTTATAAAATTAAAGTCATTATTTACAACACGCAGATGTGGCAAGAACGGGCGATCTTTTTCTAAATATATATTCGCATTACCAAATATTGACAAAGGAGCCTTTAATGAAGACGGATCTCCCCATCGCATTTTTAATTTTCCTGTCAGCGCATCAGCCGCGCCGTCTACAGTGCGATATATCTGGTCTTTTTTAAGACTATCTTCGGCCTTGCTTGCCTGCTCGATGGTTAGATCAGTTTTATACTTGAAATATGGTCCACGACCCGTCACCCAACTCATTTCCATTTTTTCAAAATGAGGACCGTCTGCATATTGTTCTTTTAATTTTGGCAAAACTTCAAGGAATTTTTTGTTGACGCCATCAACAAATTCTTGAACAGAACTTTTTGAAACTCCTGAACTGATTTTATTTAATGCATCTCTAAACGCCTTAGTGTAAGCATTTTCAACCGCTAGGATGTCCTTAATGTTCTCTGAGTTAAGATTTTTATAAAAAATTTCTCCGTCCAAATGCTTCTTTATGCTGGCGTCTCCATCCGATCCACCAGGAGAAGCCCAACAAGAATCAAGAAGAGTCCAGCCGCTTTGGCCATCGCCCTGATCTTCAACATATATGGCATTAAATGCATGCGCAGAACTTGAATCCTGCCGACCGCGAACAGAGCTAACGTTCATACACGAAATTCCCGCCATCCTCATCATCAAATTTAAAAGTTTTGCATATCCTTCACAGACGCCAGTTTTTTCAGAAAAAACAAAATATGCATCCTGAGGTTTGCGCCTGGCCAGGGTTTTTTCACAATCAACGCTTTCAAAATCATAGTGTATATTTTCAGCAACCCATCGATATATAGCATTAGCTTTTAACATGTTTACAGGCGAATCATTTGACTCTTGCAAATCTTGTGGTTTAGTCAAGCTGTTTGCCTTGTCCTGTTGATTTGCAAAGTTCAGCAGGCTCCGGGCGCTCTCTTTGAGTTCGATGTTTCCTGTTAAATCATCAACGGTTTTTTTAATTTCTTTAAAAACTTCCTTTTCATCCAAGTCCACAGAGCTTTCAGACCCGTCAGAATGAACAATGTCTTCATGACGTGATCGGTTTAAATCTTCCTCATTTGGCAATTTTCTCATTTTTTCAAGAAATTCGTGATCTGTTGGAATATTTTTCACTCGGTCAACGCAAAAATCAATCTCCTGCTGCTCTGTTGCAAACGTCGAAAAGCTTAAATTAAAACCAATTGTCGAAACAATTATAACTATTGAAACCAAGCTTGACAGCGCCTTTCTTAAAATTTTAGTTTTTAAATCCACAATAAATGCCCCTTTTATTATAATATTTTTGAATATGTATTTTTATTTTAGCGTTGGTTTGCAAATATAAAACCACCGCTGATTTTATCATATATTAACCGTATACTTATGTCAATAGCAAAAACTATTAGTCTATCTTAAAAAAATGCTTGCCTAGAAAATTAGAGTTATAAAAATGCCCGATGACGCCCTAAAACATCACCGGACAAAGTTCCTCTGGTGACTTCTTTATTTCATCAAAAATTCACTCAATAAATTATTATGGGATATCTTTTTAAAAAACTTTAACTCCAGATCTTGAATTCGCACTTCTTGAACGATTAAGGTAGAAACCCAGATGTCAACCATGCCTTGATATGTTCTAATTATATCAACGATATCACTATCATTTTCAAACCTTTCAAAACATTCATCATATATTGCATGTTTTTTACATCTCTCTATTATTAATTCGCTATTACACTCTTTGTTGTCAAAATTTCCTTTTGAAAAAAACGATAAATCTGTCTTGGGAACATACAAATTGCCTTCCATCGCACACAAACGCTTTTCATGATTTTCAAAAATCAAAATCAAACCATCTATTTTGTCCTGATATTGTTTAACAATTTCAAAAGCATTAGTTTTAGTTGCATTATCGCCAAATTGTTTTTTATATTTTTCAAAACAACCTTGCGCCCAAGGACTATTCGAAGCCAGCGCTTCAAAACTAGAATCATTAAGCGCTCCAACTGCTGCCGTGGCGCTTGAAAACATGGCCGCTGCAGCCAAACCTGCTAAAATTTTCTTAAATTTAAACAATTTCATAAAAACAAACCCCAATCAGTTATTTAATATATTATATAAAATTATTCAATCGATTGATTATATTTATATGATATCATATATTTATTACATTGTCAAGTTTTTTCTTTAAATTTGTGAAAATTAAACAAAAATACCCCTAAATATGCTAAACTTTTTATGAATATATATAACATATTTAAAAAACACAAACGCCTGTTTTAACAATATATTTTAGTGTTTATTTGATTTTTTGAAAATTTTAACCTTCTAAGTTGCAAAAAAACATATAAATCCCCTTTACATATTTTGGTAAAACATGCTATAATATACTAGTTGCTCAAAGTTTAATGTGTAAACGCCTGCGCCCGCAAATAATCGCTGTGTAAATTCAAATTTATGTTTTGTTATACATTCACAATTTAATCTGAGCATAATTTAGAAAAGAGGGTATATTTTTATGTCAAAAAGAATTCTAAAAAAATTTTTTGCATCCACAATTGCAATTGCAGTCACCATAACAACATTTCCAACGTGTGTTTTTGCTGGACCGCCAGAAAACGACCTTTTGGAAAAAAGGGAAAGCGAAAATTTTCATGATCAAAATTTAAAGCTGCCAGAATCACTCATCAAACCTCTATATACAAATGAACAAAAGGGAGATTTTGCAAATGTTGTCAAAAAATTATCAGACAGCAACTTTTTTGACCCCTACGCAAAAGCAGAAATTTTGAAAATAGTTGATATGCTTCTTAAATGTTCAAATGCTGAGAGCGCCAAACAAAATATTTCAATTATTATGAATAATTTAGCTTCGGATGGGCATTTTAAAGATTTTGAAAAAACCGAAATTTCAAAAATGCTCGATCTTTTATATGTTTGTTCAAATAACGATTCTGCAAAGGAAAATGTTGTCAGCGCAATTGGAAATTTAATAACGAAAAAACGCTTTAAATATTTAGCAGAAGAAGAAATTTTGAAAATAATTAATATATTAACCGTATGCGCAAATAATTTTAAAATTAAAGGAATTATTGCAGGCGTAATCATGGATCTAGTCTATAGTGATTCTTTACAAAATCACACAGAAGGCGAAATTTTAAAAATAATTGACCTGCTAAATATGTGCGCAAACAGTGAAGACGCAAAAAAATACATCGCCAATGCTATCCAAAATTTAGCATCAAAAGATTTACTTATGAATTTGGAAAAAGAGAACATCTTGAATATAACCAACCTTTTAATTCAATGTTCCAAAAATAAATATGCCCAACATTTTGCCATTTCGGCTGTTGAGCATTTGGCTTTTAAAGATTCGCTAAAAAACTTTTGCGCCGAGGAAATTTCAAAAATTGTTGACTGGCTGGTTGATTGTTCTGACAGCAAAGATTCAAAAAATCAACTGGCGGAAACGGTTTCGATTCTGGCAGCAAAGAATTTGATTCAAGACTTGAAAAAAGAACAAATTTTAAAATTAACGAATCTTTTGGAAAAATGCTTAAATGATGCTGGAGCAAAGCAAAATGTTTTGATTGCTATCGGAAATTTGGCAGGTCAAAATTTTTTGAGAGAAAACGATAAAACCGAAGTTACTAAAATAATAGATATGTTAAATAAATGTCTTATAACTAACAAATCTGAAAAACTTATTGCATTAACCATCGAAAATTTAGCAATTTGTGATTTTTTTAAAAATTGTGATGAAAATGAAATTTTAAGCTTAAATGCTATTTTAGCTCAATGTGTCCGCGCAAATGAAGCTAAAGAAGAGGTTTCCTGGGCCGTTAAAGCTTTGTCGGAAAAGGAAAAGTTTAAAAATTTAGATAAGCAAAATATTATGAATGTTGTCGACCTTTTGCTTGAATGCGCAGATGATGACAATGCTAAAGAGCAGACTGCGCAGGCAATCAGAATTTTATTAGAAAATAAAAGTCTTAAAGATTTAGATAAACAAAACGTTATGAAACTGGTTGGCTTGCTGCTTGAATGCGCAGATGATGACAAGGCTAAAAAAGAAGTCGCCTGGGCTATTGGGCAATTAGGTTTAAATGATTTTTTTAAAGATTATGACAAAAACGAAAGTTTGCAGATTTCAGATTTGCTGGAATATTGTTCAAATTCTGTTCGAGCCAGGGTTTGCGTTGCGGGCGCTGTTGGAAATCTTGCATATCGAGGTTTTTTCCAAAATTACAATAAAAAAGAAATCTTTAAGATAACGAGCCTTCTAGCAACCTGCTTGATAGGTAAAACCCGTCGGAGAAATGCTTGCGCTTTTAGCAACGTTGAAATTGCTTTTAAAAATTTGACTTCAAACGGATGTTTTAATTGCTATACAGAAACAGAATTTTTAAGAATAGTTTCAGCATTATTCAGCATTTGTTATAAATAATCGCTTTATTCTAAAAATTTACTGTACAATGGTGGATTTCTTGACAGCCATAAATTCACCATTGTTTGTTTATATTCAATTATTTATTAAAAAATACTGCAATGTTGTCGTGATTTTTTGATTTTTTGTAAAAAATTTACAAAAAGTTAACATTTTGATTGGAAATATATGTTATAATTATCCGAATATATGATTTTACGTGCAAAATTTTAATTTTTATTGAAAAATTTATTGTGAATTCTTAACTTGACGGCTTTTTGCTGCTCAAAAGTTAACAGATTTATTACTTTAAGTATAGATAAATATTAGAAAAATCATATATAATTTTATGTTTTTATAAAAATATAAAGGGAGAGCATATATTTATGCGAATAAAAATTATTAAAAAAACTCTGGCGATTATGATTTTGACATCAATTTTAGCGTCAACGCCCGGGCTTGTTGGCGCTTTGCCAAAAAAAGGCGACCTTGAAAGCAAGTTTTTAGGGAAAAAAACTAACCGAACCAAAACAAATTCACAAAAAGACACAGAACCTGAGGAAGAAAAAGAAGACATAGTTGAAGATGATATAGGCAAGTATAATATTCATGATCAATACGAAAATATCTCACAAAAACCCATTAAATTTGTTGCATTTGACATTGATGCTTCAAAATTAAATTTGTTGCTAAATAAAAACTCATATTGCAACCAAGAAAAAGATGATTTTTTGCGTGCAGTTGAAAATTTAATTTCAAGTGGCAAGCTGAAAAACTATAAAAAATCAGATATTTTAAAAATATCTAATATATTGATTGAAATATATAACAATAGTCATTTTAAAAAACAAGTCACAAAAATTATATTTGATTTGGTTGCAAATGATATGCTTATCGATTGTCCAAAAGAAACAGCTATATATATGTCAAAAGCGGTGATTGAATATCTTTTTAACACCAATTATCGCGAAAAGTATGTTGCAAAATATATCATGAGTTTAGCCCAACATGACGTTTTGACTAATTGCTCGGACGAAATACTGCCATACATATTGGGACAATTGTTTAGGATTTCAAATAACAACGAGGCAAAGCCATATATTGCGCAAACTATTTATCAATTTTTCCAAAAAAATTTGCTCAAAACATGTTCCAGCGGAAGACTTTTTCAAATTGTTGATCTTTTATCAAGATGTTCCAATCAGCCGAATGCCAAAAAATATGTTGCTGGGGCCGTTTCCATCATGGCCATGGACGGTTGTTTTAACAATTATTCCAAAGAGGAAATTTCTAAAATAATAGACTTATTGAAATTCTGTTTGGAAGATCCTGATTCTGGGGCGCCTTTCGGATTTGCTATAGCTGGCTTTGCGCAGCACAATTTGTTCAAAAACTTCTCCAAAGAAGAAATTTCAAATATATTGTCTTTGCTAAAAAAGTGTTCGGCTGGAAAAAAATCTAAAATTTATGTTGCGTTGGCCCTAAAAAACCTGGCTTTACTTGACATGTTTAAAAAATATTCTAAAGAAGAAATTAAAAAAATTATGGAATTGCTTGCTGATTGTTCGCAAGAAACCGGAGCTGGAAAAAGCGTTGCTCAAGCCATCCGAAATTTAATTTTTAACAATGCTTGTCAAGAATTTTCTAAAGAGGATGTTTCAAAAATATTGACAAGGCTCGAATTTTGCTCAAAAGAAGAAGGCGCCAAGCTAGGCGTTGCTCAGGCCGTCGGAAATTTAGCTTTAAAAGACCTGCTTAAAGAACATTCAGAAGATGAAATTTTAAAAATTTTAGATTTATTGGATTATTGTCGAAATGAGGAAAATTCTACAGATCATGTCGCGTATTCTGTTGGACAGTTGGCTTTAAAGGGGCTTTTTCAAAAATTTTCGGATGAAAAGATAAAAAAAATAATTGATATGTTATTTAGTTGCAAAGACTCAAAATATACTAAAATTGGCTTAATAACAGCCATTGGAAATTTTGCTGAAAAAAATTTATTTAAAGGATATTCTAAAGACAAAATTTCGAAAATATTAGTCACATTAAATGAATATTCAAAAGATCCAGCCAACAGGCCTTATGTCGCGGAATCTATTTTAAAATTGTTTCAAAGCGGCCTGCTTAAAGAATATTCTAAAAGTGAAATTTTTGAAATAATGAAATTGTTAGATTTTTGTTCAACCAGCAAATCATCTCACAAGTATATTGGCCTATTTTTTAAAAATTTAACTTCTTGCGATTTTTTAAATTTATGTTCTTGGGATGAAATTTGGCAAACAGTCGAAATATTCTCACGGTCTTTAGGCGATAAGGAAAGCAAACAATATTTTTCGCAATTTGTTGTTTTATTATTGAAACGAGGCTTTTTTAACAAATGCTGTGAAGAAAAAATATATACAATATTAAAAACATTAGACTACTGTGCTGCTGAGCCATCAGCTAAAAAATATGTTGCTAAAGCTGCTGAATATGTCGTTTTATCGAATTTATTCCAAAAGCATGATGTTTTTGCGATAATTGAAATGCTCAACAGATGCTCAACTGAAAACGATGCTAAAAAATGTGTTGCAACAATGATTTTCAATTTAATCGAAAAAAATTGTCTGATTGAATGCTCTCAAGAAAATATTAAAAAAATATTTAACACATTATCTGAATGTTCATCTGACGATGGCGCTAAAATATTTGTCGCTAAATCAACTATGTGGCTAATTTCAAACAATTTTTTACAAAACTATTCCGTTGAAAATATTTTAGAAATAATAAAAATGTTGTCTGATTGCGTAAAAGATGAAAATGCTAAAAAATATATTGCAGAAACAATTTTAAACATAATTAACAAAAATTATATAAAAGGGTTCTATAAAAAACAATTTATTGATGTATTGTCCTTGATGTCTCAATGTTCATCCAATAAATCCGCTCAAAAATATATCACAAAAGCTATTTTTAATTTAATCGCAGGAAAATTTTCAAAAGAATATTTTTTAAAGGAAAGCCCTGCCATCACAAATTTAATTTCGCAATTTTTGAAAAAACCAGATGATATGGAAGATGGGAATTTTGACGCCATACAAAGAAGTTTGGGGATTTTATATGAAGGATGTTTTTTAAATCCATATTATTATAATAAAAATAACCAAACAAATAATTATTCACATCAAACTTTGACTGATGAAAAAGAAAAAATACATGCTTCCAAAGACATCCACAGCTTGACAAAAACTAATATTTTAGGAAGGAAATATAGAGACGATGTTTTGAAATTAATTGACCTATATAATAAATCTTCTAAAGATGAGTTTGATAAAACAAACACCTTGTTAATAATTTCTGAACTAGCCAAAAATAACTCACTTTATGGATATTCTAAGCAAGAAATGTTGCCTATAACAAATATAATATGCGAATGTTCAAATATTTGTCGAAAAGTTGAGTTTCAAACAAGCATCATCATAAATTTAGCACAAAGCGGATTGCTAAAGGAATATTCTGAACAAGAAATTTATCCTCTGGTTAAGCCACTGATTGATCGTTTGGATTGCTTTGATTCATTGGAAGAAAAACGAGAAATTTTGACTGCAATAAGATATTTTGCTCAGAATGATCTTTTTAAGTGTTGTTCTAAACAAGAAATTGATAAAATTCTTAACACAATATTTAAATTTTCAAATGAAGATGCGCTTAAATTCGATTTAATATATGCTTTTGGGAGTTTGGCTGAAAAAGGTTTGGCAAACGGATATTGTGGAGAAGAGGTTTCGAAAATTTTAAATCCCCTATTTGAATATTCGAGTGATCCAAACAACGGAAGGATTATTGTTGAAATTGTTTGGAGATTATCATTTAATAACTTTTTTTTGACATATTCAAACCAAGAAATTATGCGATATGTGGATTTAATATCTAAATTCTCCAACGACGAGGCCTGTAAAGACTGGATTTCTTGCATTATTTTCAACCTTGTTTCAAAAAATTTAATCAACAATAAAGAACATATTTTACAAATTTTAGACACGCTTTCCGCCTGTTCAAATATAGACCACGCTAAAATTCAAATCGCGGGCGTCGTTGGCAATCTAGCTTTTAATGGACTTTTAAATGATTTTTCAAAAGATGAAATTTCAAAAATTTTAGAAATTTTATCAACATGCTCGAATTTTAGTGATGCTAGTTATAATATTTTAGACGCAATTTTCAATCTAAATTCAAAAAATCTGATAAATGATCAGGAACATGTTTTAAAAATTTTAGACATGATTTATAAATGTTCAAACGACAAAGCATGCAACGGCGTTGTTTTGGCCTTGGTTAGAAACATCATGGCAAAAAATTTGAGCGGCGAAAATTCCAAAAAAACAATATCAAAATTAATAAAAATTTTGTTTAAATGTTCGGAAAATGGCGCCAATGGAAAAGATCTTCATGAAATCATTGAAGATTTGTTTGAAAAAGATTATGTTGAATTTTTATCACAAGATGAATTTTTTAAAATTATTGAGATGTATATCAAGTGTTTCGATGATTTGCCAAATAAACAAGAATTTATTAAAGCAATCGGAAAGTTCACTGTTAAAGATTGGCTGAAAAACTGCCCAAAAGAAGTGATTTCAAAAATTGTTGACATGCTGCTTAAATGTTCGGATTGTGATGAATATAAAAAGGCTGTTGTCGATATAATCGCAAATTTAACTTCTAAAGGGCTTCTAAAAGGCTTTGAAAAATCCCAGGTTTTAAAAATAACAGACACATTTTTAGGCTTTTTTGAGAAGCCTTCGGATTTCAAATTCGAAAAAACATTAAAAAATTATTCACATCAAAATAATAATATCAAGCAAAGTGTTGCATATGCCATCGGGACCTTAGCAACTGAAAATCTTTTGCAAAACTATGAAAAAGATGAAATTTTAAAACTAAAAGATCTACTCTCCAGACTTTCAAATGATCCGGAGGCTAAAATGGCCGCTTCATTTTCTCTAAAAATGTTCCTTGCAATGAATCCGCTCAGCGAGAACTCGGAAGAAGAAGTTTTAAACCTAAAAGAAAAATTTAAACAATTTTCGAATGTTTATGAAAATTCAGCAACAAATTCGGCGCGTTCAATTAAAGAGTTGGCTTATTTAGGCTTTTTTAAAAAATATTCCAAAGAGCAAATAATTTCAGTGATAAATATATTGGAAAAATGCGTTGTTGACAACTCAGCCAAACAATATGTTAAAGAAGCTATTTCTCGCCTAAACGATGACGGATGTTTCCGAGACTTAACGGCTTGGAATATGTCAAAAATTAGAGCAATATATAATAAATGTTCTAATAATTTTAATAATAATCAGTGAAATATTAAAAACAATAAAGGAGATCATAAATTCTATGAAAGCAAAAATTATTCAAAAAATCCTGGCATTTACTCTTTCCATCGCAGCAATCACATCAACTCCCAGCACAGCCTTAGCATTTCATCACAAAGGAGCATTTTTAGGCAAAAAAACAACCAGGCCTGAGAGTTCAAAAGGAAATGAAGAACATGAAGATGAAAATAAAATAAAAGAACATGCTGATCAATTTAATAAAAACAGCGAAATAAATGAAAATATTGATGAAGACGCGGATGAATTCCAAAAAATTCAATCAAAAGATAAAATTTCCGAGCTTAGGGCCTTTCTTTGTAAAACTTTCAAAACAGACCTTGAGCAAAAAGACTTTGCCGAATTTGTTAGGAATTTGGCTCTGGAAGGATTGCTAGATCAAAATTTTAAAGAGGAAATTTCAAAAATAATAGATTTGTTCACAGAATTTTCTAACAGAACTGAAACCTGTCAAAAAATTTCGGATGCTATTTTGGAAATGGCTGGTCGCGGTCTGTTTAATCAGCTTTCCAGAAACGAGATTTTGAAAATAATAGGTTTGCTGGACGTTTGCGCTAAAAACAACATCGCCAAAAAATCTGTTGCCGCTGCTGTTTGGAAGATTAATAATTCTGACTTGTCTGATAAATATTCAGAAAAAGAAATTTCTGATTTAATAAACATTTTAAACGAATGTTCTAAAAACGAAGATGCTCAAAAAAACGTTGCCAAAGCTTTGTCTGCAATGGCTCAAAGGGAGATTTTTTTAGAATATCCCAAAGAGAAAATGCTAAAAATAACAGATTTAATTGTTAAATGCCTAGACTATGGCTGCGCTGCAAAAGACGCCCTAAAAGCAATCGCAGAGTTTGCTAAAAGTAATTTGCTTGGAAAATATTCAAAAAATGAAATTTTTAAACTGACGATTCCCATGTTCAATTGCTCTCAAAAAAACGGACTCCGAGAGCTGAGCGCGATGGCAATTTCTGAATTTGCTAAAAAAAATTTGTTTAAAGGCTTTTCCAGAGAAGAAATTTTAAAACTAACAGACTTTTTGCTTGAATCTATCAAATTTAAAGGCAACTTATCGTATTCCGAATGCGCAATTGCCGAGCTTTCGAAAAATGGTCTTTTTAAAGGATTTTCCAAGGAAAAAATTTTGGAAATTGTTGATGTTTTGCAAAAAGCCTCTTGCGAACAAATTTCAACAGAATACTTTGGAGCTTGCATTGCTGGCCTTGCTGAAAACGGCTTGCTCGATCATTTCACAAAAAAAGAAATTTCAAAAATAATTGATGCTTTTTATGAATATTCAGATGACATATCTGATATCGCTGATGAAAACGCTGCATACGCCATTGCGCAGCTTGCAAGCAGGGGGTTGCTTGACAAATATACCAAAGAGGAAATTTTGAAAATTGTTAACCTCATCATCGGATTTAATGATTTTAAACTCCATATTAAATATCAAGGCAACGATCTATATAAACACGTCAACAGCCACCAAAAAGGAATTGCGCAAGCTTTTAAAGTTTTAGCCCAAAAAGGTTTTTTGGATGTGTGTTCGAAAGATTGTATATTAAAAATTTCTGATCAGTTGATTGAATTTTCAAATTATAGCGACGCTTCAAGCGAAGTTGCGGACGCTTTTTCTAAAATGGCAGAGCGTAATTTGCTGAGCGGATGTCCTAAAGATATGATTTTGAAAATTTCAAAAGCTTTAAAAAAATGCATATTAAACAACGCAGACTCTGGAAACAATGTTTCAACCGCGGTTAACAATTTTGCTCTTTCAGGTCTATTTAACGAATATTCTCCAAATGAAATTTTTGATATTTTGACGATTTTATCGCTTTGCAGCAATTTGAATTCACACGCCGAAGAAAACGTTTTATCAGCTTTTGAAACGCTGATTTTTGCAAATTTACTCAAAAAATCATCTAAATCGCATATAAATCAAGCAATCTCCACTTTGTTCAAGCTTGCAAATGGCGCCGATATAAAAACTAAAATTAGATTTGCAAACATAATTAAAAACATCGCTATAGCTGATTTATTTCGAGAATTTTCAACAGGTGAAATTAGTCAAATAAAAGCTGATTTGTCTGCTTGCGTAATTGGTGCTTTAAGCAATGATGAATATTTTGCGCCAGCAATTAAAGAACTGGATAATTTAATAGTGATGAAAAATTCCTAAAATCAAACTAAAATATTTAAAAATTTACAAAAAATTAACAATTTGAATTAATTTATGTGATATAATGTCTGAATATATTGGATGAATATTCAAAAAAATAACAATAGGAAGGTTTTTTATATATGAAATCAAAAATAATCAAAAAAATGCTCGCAGCAATGATTGCAGCCTCAACAATCATAACAACGCCGGGTTTAGCTAGCGCTTCAAAAAAGATTTCGAAAAAAAATTCAAAGCAATCCAGCAATCTAACCCCGGACGATCAAGCAAAAAAGAAAAAGTCAAATCGAAATAATCGGCCAAACGAAAGCAAAACTCACGACAAAAGGCGCAAAAAATATAACACCATTAAAAAAAATATCAACAGCTATGACTATGTGGTCTCACAAGTCCGGCGCGCAATGAATACAAAAACCTATACAGCAACCGATAAACAAGCATTTGCAAGGTCTGTTAACTTGATGATTGAAAACGACTGGATCAGTGGCTGGAAAGAAAATAGTTTATATAATTTGATAAAAATATTAAATAAGTGCGCTGATGAACCATATGCTAGGAATTTTGTTGTTGATTCTCTTGTTAACCTAACCTCCGGCAAATATTTTGGGCAATGTTCAACTCGTGAAATTGTAGCAATGGTTGGCTCGTTGAGGGCTTGCTCAGAAGATCAAACCCTTAAACCACAAATTGCAATAGCACTTAACAATCTAACCTCCAATTATTTAGTTGAAATCCCCGTTAAAGATTCTGAAAGGAAAGGTTTCAAAAGTGCTATTATGCAAATTATAGACATGCTATATTGGGCGTCTGATTGCGATGAAGTCAAAGTATATGTTGCAAAATCTGTTTGGGAATTGGCATGTCGTGGGCTTTTGGACGAATCAGGTCGAGGAAAAATTTCGGAAATTATAGACACATTGTTCCTGGTTTCGCAAAACCCCGAGTCTGAACAATATGTTGCAAAAGCTGTTGGGGAGCTGGCTTGTTGCAATCTGCTCAGCCAATTATCCAAAGAGACGATTTTTAGACTATCTAACACTATTTTGAAATTTGGCCGAAGAGATGAAGAATCTAAAACTAACGTTGCTTTTGCGATTTCTAATCTGGCTTTTTTGGAACAGTTCCAAGAATATCCTAAAGACGAATCTCTTATTTTAATTGGCCAATTAATCAATTGCGCAACAAGCTATCATGCTCAAAAATATTTTGCAAACGCCATTGTTGGCCTATTTGATAATGAACTTTTTAAATCGCTTTCCAAAGATCAACTGATAAAAATCACAGACACACTTATTGAATGTTGTGATAATGACTCTGCTAAAAAATATGTCGCATTTGCAATTGGCCGAATGGCATACTATGGCTTATTCAAAGATTTTGATGACGTAAAAATATTAAAAATAGCCGAAGCTCTTTTCAAATGCGCTGAAAATCACGAAGCCAGAAAGCACGTTGCTATTGCAATTTCCAATTTAGAACAGGATAATTTTTTGAAAGGATATTCCAAACAGGAAATTTTAAAAATAACAAACTTATTGCTTGAATTTGCCAAAGATTCAAAGAAAAATGATGCTTGGCCTGAAAATAACAAAGGTTTAACAATAAACGTCCAAAATTTGAATATTGGCGGCAAAGTTTTGGATATGAACGGCCGGAATTTGACCATAAAAGGCAATCGCTTGAATATAGGCGACAAAAAATTGGCTGTTGAGAGCGATTCGAATAAAAATGATGGTGCTTTAGCTGAAGATGACGAGAGTTTGACAATAAACGTCCAAAATTTAGCCACAGAAAGCAACCCCTGGAACACAGGCGGCAAAGGTTTATATATTGGCGACAAAATGTTGGCTGTTGACGGCAAAAATTTGAACATATTTAAAAACAGTCCAACGGTTGAGGGAAAAAATTTGACCATACAAAACAATAATGTTGCTATTAATGACGAAGATGTGCCTATGGTTGAGGATGATTTAACCCAAAATTACGATTGTTTAGTTGAAGATGACGAAGACCGGATCGACTCAAATGATGTTTCGCTGCTTGTTTTCGAGCTTGCCAGGAAAGGTTTGCTGAGTCAATATTCTGATGAAGAGATTTCATATGTTGTCGACGCTTTAATTGAGCGTGTATATACTTTTCCAGGAGACGCTCCAAACGAAGCCGCAAATGCAATCGCAAAACTTGCAAGCAAAGGTCTTTTAGATAGATACTGCGAGAAAAATCTCCCAAAAATAATTAATGTTTTATTTGAATTGGCAAATGATCAAACCGAATCCAACAGACAAGGCATCTCAAAAGCATTTGGCGAGCTGACCAGAATAGGGCAACTAGACGTATTGTGCTGTGAACAAATTTCAAGCATATTTTATTTGCTTTATAGTTTTGCCTGTAAAGATCAATCTGAAGGCACTAGAAAAGCCGTTTTAGACGCTGTTTTTGAGCTGGCGCAAAAAAAATTGATGGGAAGTTTTAGAGAATGTGACATAAAAAACATGTTCGATTTGCTTGAAAAATGCGCAATCGACAATCCCAGCCAAACCAGAGGAAGAGTTGCAAAAATCGTTTTTGAGCTAGCGTCTACAAATTGTTTTAAAGAATTTTTCCAAGACAACACTTTAAAAATCATAGAGTTGTTAAATCTTTGCGCTCAAGGAAACTGCTGCCATGAAGTTTGCGATGATAATGGAAAAAAACATATTGAAAATGACCAAAAATTTATAGTAAAAGCCTTCAATATTTTATTTAACGGAATATTTTTATACGAATGTGATGAAAAAACAATTTTTCAAGTCATAGACACTCTAAAGTCCTGCCTTGAAAATGAAAACTCTTGCGCTAAAGATGTCTCAAACCTGCTTTTGAAGTTTGCTGCCAGCGGGCGCTTGAAAGGATGCTCTGAAGATGGCCTTCAAAAAATCGTGAAAATGTTGAGTTTTTGCGCAAATCACGATCCATCCACTTCAAAAGACGTCGCCGCAGCAATCAAAACCCTGGTTTCTCAAAATATGTTTGAAAAATATTCTAAAATCCAAACTTGGAAAATTGTTGAAATTTTATCGATTTGCAGCCAAAGTTTCGATCAACAGGCCAAAGCAGAAATTGCAGACGCAATATATGAACTCGCTCACGCCGGCCTGTTTAATGAATATTTTCAATTGGACATCCAAAATATACAGATAGTTTTAAACCAATGCGCTGATGAGATTGGATCCGATAACTGCTGCGTTAAACGCGCTCTAGACGAGCTTTTAAAGGTTATCCAGTCAAAAAGAGCAAAATTTTAAAATTAATTTAAATATATTAAAAAAATCTGCTTCTATCACGTGGCAGATTTTTTACATATTTTAGCATCATGACATAAAAACTAAACTATGTCAATAATTTAAAACAAGTTTTATCACATCTAGGGGCCGATCTTTAAGAGTTTTAACGGCAAGATATGGCTTTTTGCCATCTCTAAGCGAAGCTCGATCACCAAGCCCTGAAGTTATTTTGGAAATTCGCTCCATGTTTAATTTCGCGAGATAGAATCGAACAACCGCTCCGTTTGCTGAAATTTCACTGAACCCAAGTTTTGCCGCCCGAAATCGCAAAATGGCAACATCCATCAGCCCAATAACAGAACCTGACGGCTCACCAAACCGATCAATCAGCTCGTCAACAAGGTCCATTTTTTGGCTTTCATTTTCAATAGAAGCTATTTTTCGATATATTTCAAGTCTTTGTGACATATTTGGAATATATTTTTCCGGAATATGCGCACTTATTGGAACATCAATTGCGCAGTCAACAAATTCCTCTAAAGCCTCCTTGCCCTGGGCTTTTTTGACCGCCTCATTTAAAATTTTAATATACATATCATATCCAACAGTTGCCATTTGCCCATGCTGACGCTCTCCAAGCAAGCTCCCCGCTCCCCTGATTTCTAAATCTTTTAAAGCAATCATAAACCCCGATCCAAACCTTGTGAATTCGCGAATGGCCAATAGCCTCTGGGAAGCAATTTCCGACAAAACCTTTCCCCTGGCAAACGTGAAATATGCAAAAGCCCGACGCTTTGCGCGTCCAATCCTCCCCCTGAGCTGATATAGCTGCGCAAGCCCCATTTGATCGGAATTTTCGATAATCATTGTGTTGGCATTGGGTATGTCAACACCGGTTTCGATAATCGTTGTGCATATCAATATGTCGATCTCATGGTTTAAAACCTGCTTCCAAATGACTGAGAGGGCTTTTTCATCCATCTGCCCATGCGCAACTCCAATTCTTGCGCCGGGAATGAGATTTTTAATTTTCAACTGACATTGGGATATTGTTTGTATTCTGTTGTGAATATAATATACCTGGCCATTCCTGCGAAGCTCTTTGCGAATTGCCTGAGCAATAACCAAAGGCTCATATTCCATAACATATGTTTGAATTGGCTGGCGATCTTGGGGAGGCTCTTCCAAAACGCTCATGTCGCGAATTCCAGACATAGCCATGTTTAAAGTCCGCGGGATTGGCGTTGCAGACAAAGATAAAACATCAACCCCGCTGAAAATTTTTTTAAACTTTTCCTTTTGCGAAACCCCAAACCGCTGCTCTTCATCAATTATTGCAAGCCCCAAATCTTTAAATTGTATATCCTTTTGAACCAACCTGTGGGTTCCAACAACAATATCAACCTCTCCAATTTTTAATTTTTTAATTATTTTGGCCTGCTCTCCGGCCGTTTTAAACCTGGAAAGCAGCTCAACTTTGATCGGAAAATTGCCAATCCTTTGCTTGATTGTTTGATAGTGCTGCCAAGCTAAAATCGTTGTTGGACACAAAAAAGCACACTGCTTGGAATCTAGAACGCATTTAAACGCGGCTCGCAAGGAAACTTCTGTTTTTCCAAATCCAACATCACCGCAAAGAAGCCTGTCCATAGGCCTAGAAGACTCCATATCCCGCTTAATTTCCTCAATTGCAACAAGCTGGTCCTGGGTCTCTTCATATTCAAAATGCTGTTCAAAATTGCGCATCCAGTCATTATCCTTTGAAAACGCAAATCCCTTTGTTTGCTGACGCTTTGCGTATAGCTCGATTAGTTCTTTGGCCATTTCATCAGCTTCTTTTCGAACTCTTCTCTTTGCCTTGTTCCAATCATCCGTCCCAAGCCGACTAAGCCTGACTTTACTTGCATCACCAGCTCCCATATATCTCGAAACCAAGTCAAGCTGAGTCACAGGAACATATAAAACATTGCTCCCGTCATATTGGATTTTGATATAGTCTTTTTCAACACTTTTAACGAGTATTTTTTCAATTCCCGCAAAGCGTCCAATTCCATATGAAGAATGGACAACCAAGTCTCCAACATTTAAATCCGTAAGCGACCCTATTTTTTCTTTTGACGATTTATTTTTTGGCTTTGTTTTGCGATATTTAAACTGCGCAACTGATATAACTGCAAATTTTGCGTCTTTATCCTCAAAGCCCGACGAAACAGCTCCAGTTGTTATATATATTCCTTTTGGGTCGATTTGACTGTCATATTTAACAATCGGCGCAACAATTCCCAAGGATTCGAGATCAAAACTCAAAGCTTTTGCGGCCTTTTGCGTTCCCGCCATCACAATAACAGCATATCCCTGCTCTTTATAGAATTTTATCTGATCCATCAAAACATCGCGCTCACCACTCCAAGTCCCTAAATTTATTGTTTCAAAAGAAATTTTTTCGTCTAATTTTAAATTATTTGACCCTGTTTGAAAATTTTCCAAAAACACCCCACGTTCATATGCCAAGTCCAAAAATCCGTCAAATTCTGGCCGACAGTCCTGCAGCTGTTCACAAAGATCGCCTTCTTCAAGAAAAATGTTTAAATCCTCATCCCAATGGCTTTTTTCATCCATCAAAGCCTTTGAAATCGCCTTTTGCTCGCTAAAAATAAATATTCCATCAGAAAAATAGTCAAATATCGTCACATTTTTTTCATATCCAATTGCAATATATTTGTCAGCATTTGGAATTGAAATTTTCTGCTGGATTTTTTCGATATCGCTCTTTATTTTAGTTTTTGATTTTGAATTTGTGACTTTTTTTAAAATTTTGTTGAGCTTGTCTATAATTAAAGTTTTATCAAAGATAAATTCAGACGCGGGACAAATTTTTAACTGCTTCATGCTGCTGGTCCTGCGCTGAGTTTTCAGGTCAAAAAACCAAATGCTGTCGATCTCGTAGCCCCAATATTCAATCCTGACTGGCAAACCTAGCGACGCGGGATATATATCAACCAAAGCCCCTCTAACCGCAAACTGGCCGATTCCGTCGATCTGCTCCCGTTTAACATATCCCGAATTTGTTAGGCCATATATTAGCTCATTTTGCGAAAATTGTTGACCAGGCGCAAGATTTATTGATAAATTTTCCAAAACTTTTTTTGGCATAGTGTATGAATAGGCAGCGGAAATCGAAGAAAAAACAACCCTGATTTTTTTGTCGACAATTTTAGATAAAACTCCGAGTCTTTTTATTTCATATTCATTAGAATAAGTTTCAACTGGTCGAATAATTAAGTCTCTATATGAAAAAATTTCAGCAATTTTCTCTCCCGCAAAACTGTTTAAATCGCTGCAAAGGGCCTTAGAGCTCTGTTCATCCGGCGTTAAAACCAAAATTAACTTCTGATCCCAATTTTCACAAACGCTCAAAATCAAATTCGCCTTATTAACCGAAGGAAGCCCCGTTGCCATAAGCGATTTTTTCTCCTCAACGCATCTATTCAATTTCTCAACCTGCTCCAGTTTGCTAAGCAACCGGGTAAACAGAGTCATATTTTATATGCTCTCCTCTCTAATTTTTTATATTTTCAAAAATAAGCGAATCAATTAACTTTTTTTCAAAATATTTAGTTATATTTATTCATGGCTTCATCAATTTTTCCACAAACCACAAGCCCAATCGCTTGCGCAATTTTTTCGCTCGCAGCTTCCAACTTTTCAAGATCTTCTCCTTTAAGGCGCGCCAAAACCCATCTGGCAAGGTCATATTCAGGGTTTGGCTTATTTCCAACGCCAATTTTTATCCTGCAAAAATTTTCATCTCCAGTTGAATATATAACGCTTTTCAAGCCATTATGCGTCCCTGCACTTCCTTTCCGCCGAATTCGAATTTTTCCCAGATCAAATGATATATCATCGACTAAAACAATAATATCTGAAACGTCCAATTTATAATATTCTCGAGCGGCTTCAACCGAAACCCCGCTCTCGTTCATATATGTTAGGGGCTTAACCAGCAAACATCTCGTGTTTTCGATAAACCCATCCCCAACAAATGCTTTAAATTTATATTTATCGACAACTATATTAAACTTTTGAGCGACGGCGTCCAAAGCCTTAAAACCAGCATTGTGGCGCGTGTTGTCATATTTTGGACCCGGATTTCCCAAGCCAACAATGATTTTTTTAATCGGCCCGCCTTTTCTTTTTTTAGGACTGATTTTATCAAACAAATCGAAAATATTCATCACGCCTCACCTAAACAAAAGCGCCATTGATTTGTCTTCATATATCCTTTGAATTGCCTCTGCAAAAATCGGCGCAACAGAAAGCGTTTTTATTTTATCAATCCGCTTGCTTTCAGGCAGGGGAATTGTGTCTAGAATGACAAGCTCTTTTATGACAGAAGCCTGAATTCGCTCAATTGCTGGGCCAGACAAAACCCCATGAGTTGCGCATGCATAGACTTCTTTTGCGCCGCCAACCTCAATGATGGATTTTGCTCCATTGCAAAGCGTTCCAGCTGTGTCGATCATGTCATCAGCGATTAAAACACATTTGCCTTCAACGTCTCCAATTATGTTCATGACCTCTGAAACGTTCGCTTTTGGCCGCCGTTTATCAACTATTGCAAGAGAAACATCCAGCCTTTCTGCAAGGTTCCTCGCCCGAGTGACCGAGCCCAAATCCGGGGAAACAACAACAACATCCTGTCTTTTATTTTTGAATAAATCTTGAAAATATGGCGCAATCACGGGAACTCCAAGCAAATGGTCAACTGGCATGTCAAAAAAGCCTTGAATTTGAGGGGCGTGAAGGTCCATGGTTAAAAGCCTGTCCGCCCCAGCAGTTGCGATTAAATTGGCGCATAGTTTAGCAGAAATTGGATCTCGTGACTTTGCTTTTCTGTCCTGGCGCGCATACCCAAAATATGGGATAACAGCAGTTATTCTCCCAGCAGAAGCCCTCTTTAGCGCATCAATCATTATCAAAAGCTCCATTAAATTTGTGTTGACCGGGAAACAGGTTGATTGAATGACAAAGCAATCCGAGCCGCGAACAGATTCTTTGATTGAAACGGAAATTTCCCCATCACTGAAAGCCTCAACATCAGCTCCACTAACATCGAGTTTGAGGGCCTTCGCAATCATATTTGCAACAAATCTGTTGGAATTGCCCGTAAAAATTTTAATATCCTTGCCGTGTATGTTCATTGTCGGCATCCCCCTAATTTTCATTCTTTAGATAACTCATTCCTAAGCATTTAACAAGCATTCGATTTCATTATACAACACCCTATTTAATTTATCAACAATAAAATATAATTTTTTTAACATAATTTCTGCATACTCACGGTTTACCTACTAGCAGTTTATGTAATATGGACGAACAAAATATCACAAATTGTAATGTTTTGTTGGGTTATATTTGTCCCCTCAAGTGCTTCTAACGAATAAATATGGATTTAAAACGGACAAGCCTGCGCATCGTCCAAACCATCCTCAAATTCAAATTTCAAAAACAATGTTAAACCAATTAAAGCGCCGCCGGCTCACAACGGGCTTTAATGTTAATCTTTCTCAAACCTCCCTGTCTCTTTTAAAAAATCCTTAATTGGCGGTAGGTTAACGTCCTCGAGTTCCTGCCTCAGTCTCTCTGCTCAATTAATAAAACTATGATAAAATCCATTCATCAAGTTATACAGCGAGTTGTTTTTTTAATTAACGGCCGTTTTTCTTAAAATAACAATCTCTTTTTAGAGCGCTTAACCACCACTTGTTAAGGATTCTTTAAAAGAGGAGCTAAACTCATTTAAGATGAAATATTACAGTTAGTTGTGAGCGGGCGGCGCCAACCTGGTTTTTGCGTTGTTTTTTAGAATTTATTTGAAGATATTATAATTTGTTGGGTTTTTAAGCAAAAAGTTGAACTTTTTTCAGAGAAGGTTTATATGGGGACAAGTATAATCTAATTTAATACCACAAAATGTAATATTTTTGCAATTTCACTTGACATCACTTGACATAAAGTTTAAATCCGCAAAATTTAAATTAAAAAATAAAAATTATGCTTGACTTAAAATAAATAATGTGATATAATAACTTTATCTTGCGGGCGTGGCGGAATGGCAGACGCGCTGGTCTTAGGAGCCAGTACTATTAAGTGTAAGGGTTCAAGTCCCTTCGCCCGCACCATGAGTTTTGCTGATTGCTGTGTATAAATGACATGTTTGAAAAGGTTGCGTGGCTGCTTTGAATATTTTTGTTGGATGTTCATCAATAAACACTAATAACGAAATTTATCAACAAACGGCGGAAAAAGTGGGAAATTTTATTGTTCGAGGCAATCATAATTTTGTCTTTTGCGGCTGTGGCGTTGGATTGGTCGGAAGGATATATTCGGTGGTTTGTCGGTCGCCAAAGAGCGAAATTTTTGTTGCTTCTGCCAAAGCGTATGAAAACCATTTGGAGTCTGTTTCGTGCGTAAGAGAATATAAATTGGAAACGATAAATCAAAGGAAAGACGCCATTTTTTCCCTGTCGGACGTTTTGGTTTTTTTGCCGGGTGGAGTTGGAACTGCTGACGAACTGCTCGCTTCAATCGAAGCAAAACGGGCAGGAGAACATGATTTACCCATAGTAATATTAAACGAGGGCGGTTTTTTCGACCGCCTTTTGGCCTTTTTTAAACAGATCTGTCGTGAAGGGTTTGCAAGTTCCAAAACATTCGAATTGTGCTTTGTTGCAAGGTCCTTCGACGAAGCCGCCGAATATTTGTCGAACATTTCAAAATAAGTGGGCTTGGGGTTAGCAACACAAAAAATATACTAGTTGTAAAATAATTTCAAAAATTTTGTGTTATTTAGATTGGGTTATGTTTGTCCCCTCAAACTCTCTTTCTAAAAATATCCAACTCTTTGCTTAAATTTTCAGCAAATTCACCAAATCCTCAATCGCGTTCCCAAAAAAACAACGCAAAAGCCAACTTAAGCGCCGCCGGCTCACAACTAACTGTAATATTTTGTCCTGCTAAGCTGGCCGAGCTCTCTAGAAAGCGTCCGCAACAAGAGGGCGTTTCACTAACACTTGTTACGGACAGTTTGAAAAAACCTGGGCATTTTAAATCAGCTTGAATTGCATGGATTTAGCCTGAGCTGGCGGAGGTTAAAGCGGTCAGAAGCATCGTCTTTTAGAACTCGCTTGAGGTCGGTTTAGTTTGAGGCCGATTTTTAAATCAAAAAGTCAGCCTTTTTAAGCAAAGGAAGTCAAGGAACAAATATAACCCAAACAACCAATATAATTTGTGGTTTTATTTGGCGCAAATTGCATCACATTGTTGACAAATCCACGCAAATAAATTAAAAAATAGAAAAATATTTAAAAAAATGTTGACAAAAATAAATTTTCGTGATAGAATGCCCCCAGGTGTATGAATTCGGCGATTTGAGGTGGTTTTGGGGTGTATATTTTTGAAACATATGTTTCAGACTTCGTTTTGTGTTTGATATTATGGGCTGGGTTGTTTGTTGCGTTTTTCCTGACAGAGCTATTTACATCCCAATTTTTTGCCATATGGTTTAGCGTTGGCAGCATTGGCGCGCTGATTGCTGCTTTGTTTGACGTTCCTCCCCTGCTGCAGCTTTTAATTTTTTCTTTATTAACAGCGCTGTTGATTGTTTTCATCCGCCCTATTGCGTATAAACTGCTTAAAATCAAATATCACCCAACTAACGCCGACCTGATCATTGGCAAGGAGGGGGTTGTCATCGCTTCAATAGACAATTTAAACGGCAAAGGCAGGGTTAGGGTTAAAGGCCTGGATTGGGCTGCAAAAAGCGAAAACGGAAGCGATATAGGCTCCGGTGACGCTGTTATTATTAAAAAAATAGAAGGCGTGACGCTGGTTGTTGCGCCGAAATTTGAAAACTGAATTTAAAATAGGAGGTTTGTTTTAATGGAAATATTGGTGGTGTTAGGGATTTTATTGGTGGTTTTGGCTCTTTTAGGGGTTTCATCCGTTAAAATTGTCCCCCAGTCTAAAGTTTATGTTGTTGAACGCCTCGGGTCATATCAAGCAACTTGGACCACTGGCATACACGTAAAACTTCCAATTTTTGACGTTGTCAGGAGAAAAGTCTCTTTGAAGGAGCGCGTTGTTGACTTCCCGCCACAACCTGTGATAACCAAGGATAACGTGACCATGCAAATAGACACTGTTGTTTTTTATCAAGTGACCGACGCCAAATTATACACATATGGAGTGGATAACCCATTGCTTGCAATTGAAAACCTAACCGCAACAACTCTGCGAAATATAATTGGCGATCTGGAACTGGACCACACCCTAACAAGCCGCGACGTTATCAACACCAGAATAACAGCCATTTTGGACGAAGCTTCGGATAAATGGGGAATCAAGGTTAATCGCGTTGAACTGAAAAATATTGTCCCGCCTTCTGAAATTCAAAACGCAATGGAAAAGCAAATGAAAGCTGAACGCGAGCGGAGGCAGCTGATTTTGCAGGCTGAAGGGCGAAAAAATGCTGATATTTTGGTTGCAGAAGGAGAAAAACGCGCTCAAGTTCTCCATGCAGAAGCCGAAAAAGAGTCCCTAATTCTCCATGCTGAGGCTGTCCGCGAGCAATCTATTAAAGAAGCTGAAGGAAAGGCCAAGGCCATAGAAGTCGTCCAGATGGCAACGGCTCATGGGCTTAAGATGCTAACGGATGTTGGCGTTTCCAAGGCTGTTATTGCTTTAAAATCTTTGGAAGCGTTTGAAAAGGTTTCTGATGGCAAAGCAACAAAAATAATAGTTCCAAGCGAAATCCAATCTGTTGCGGCTTTGGCGGCTTCAGTCAAGGAGCTGTTTGAGGACAAATCCGCTTCAAAATCAAAGCCCGCCGACAAAGCCTAGGCTGTGTGTTTTGGTTTTATAAAATTTAATATTTGAAATGTCGGGAGCTTGTGTTTCGGGCTGAGAGGAAGGAATTTTAAACCTTCGACCGAATGGACCTGATTTGGGTAATGCCAACGCGGGGAAAGTTTTTCTGTTTTTGGTTTCTAGCAAAAGTCGTCAGGTTTTTGATGGCTTTTGCTTTTTTTATTAAAAAAGAGGTTGGTGACATAAAATTGAGACTCAATAAAATAACATTTTGTTCAATCCTGATTTCGCTTGCAACAGCCGGATCTTTCGTTCCTCTATTTTCGCTGCCTTTTGGCGGATCTGTGACTATGTTTAGCATGCTTTTTATTTGCTTAACAGGATTTTTTTATGGCGCAAAGTTTGGAATGGCTTCTGGGCTTGCTTTTGGCCTGATAAAACTAATTCTAAAGCCAAGTTTTGTCCATCCCGTTCAATTAATCATTGATTATGTCTTATCTTTCTCGACCTTGGGCGTTTCAGGATTTTTTAAAGACGCCAAAAACGGCTTGGTTAAAGGATATATTGTTGGCGTCCTTGGAAGATATTTGTTTTCGGTTTTGTCTGGTTTTATATTTTTTGGCCAGTATGCATGGGACGGCTGGGGAGCTTTGCCATATTCAATGGTGTATAACGGATCGTATTTGTTTTGCGAAGCAATCCTGAGCGTCATATTGATTAAACTGCCAATTTTTAATAAAACAGTCGAAAAAATTAAAAAAACAGCAACTAAATAAACATATTTATATGTCCATGCACAAAACCCCTCTAATTCGCATATATGCTAGTTAGAGGTGATTTTTTTGATTATAGAAACAGTTGCTCAAATTTTAAAACATATTTTATTTTTAGCCCTACATATTGAAGGAAATTCTTTTCCAAAACCTCTGTCAGCCAAAAAAGAGCGCGAGTGTTTTGAAAAAATGAAAAATAAAGACCAAAAGGCGCGAGATTTATTAATAAAACACAACTTGCGACTTGTTGCCCACATAGCAAAAAAATACTATTCGTCAACCAAAGATCAAGACGACCTGATCTCAATCGGAGCAATCGGCCTGATAAAAGCTGTTGAAAGCTATGATTTTGAAAAAGGAATAAAATTTGCAACATACGCGGCCAGATGCATCGAAAATGAGATACTTATGCACTTTCGCTCTCTAAAAAAATCTGCTAATGACATATATATTAGTGATGCCATAGACACAGACAAAGACGGCAACACCCTCTCATTTTCAGATATACTGGCGGATGATGGAGACGTTGCGGATGCTGTCGAATTAAAATGCAAATCTGATGCACTATACAAATATGTCCAAAATATTTTAAGTGAGCGTGAAAAAAAAGTCATAATGTTCAGATACGGCCTATACGGAGGGGCTCCTTTAACGCAGCGAGAAACAGCCAAAAAGCTGAATATATCAAGATCATATGTTTCAAGAATTGAAAAAAAAGCGCTGGAAACCCTAAACAAAGCCTTTAACAAAAACTAACAATATTTTGATATATAGACTTTATTTGACTTCGGTCACATTTTTAGTCAATCCTTTAACAGAATCAACTGGAACCGTAAATATTATACCTGAGTTCTCTTTAGATAAAGGCCCTATAATTTTTTCGACAACCTCATAAAACATTTTTTCTTGAACATCGTCAACAATTGTGAAAATAGTCTTGTTTTCATCACTTGTTGAGCTCTCAAGCAAGGCTTTAAGGGAATTAATGATAATGCTTTCATATGTGTTTGAAGATTTGGATTTATATATTGATCTTGCCATTCCAATTGAATTTATTATTGTTGCTCCCCTTAAACCGTTTTTAGATAACTCGATCAAAAGCTCATCCAGTTTGCTTATGTCGTTTAAAACAAAAACCAATGCTTTCATAAAAATCATTCTCCTATCAAATATTAATATGCCCCGCCCGACATCTAGCATTATATCACATTTAACCGCCAATATCAATAACAAAAAGGTTACATATGGTTAAAATATTGTGGGTCTATATTTGGCTTTTCACATCGCGCATAATTTATCACAAAAGCCGAAAACAACTATTAGTATTTTTTTGTTGGGTTATATTTGTTTCAATACCATTTATTATTAAAACCCACACTCTTTATCAAAAATTCTAGATAAATTCCACTATCCTTGAGCAAATTCTAAAAAAACAATGCAAAAGCCAATTTAAGCGCCATCATCTCCGGGCTAACTGTAATATTAATTCTTTCAAAACCTCCCTGTTTCTTTCCAGCCATCCTTAACAAGCGGTAGGTGAGCTCCCGCAATGGGCTATTTTCTCAAAAAACCAAGCCCCAAATTTGATCAACTATTTGAAATAATTAAATTCAAATCTTGCAAAACCAAGCCAAAATAAAAACCAAATTTAAAAAAATATTGCAAACAATCCAAGAAAAACAGCGATAAATTCAAACTATTCCAAACAGGAACATCAAAACTCAAGTTAAAATTATGAAACTTTAAAATAAAAAAAATTCAAAAATTAAAAATATTCTCTTGCAATTTTAAAAAAACCGTGATATAATGATTTTGCTTTGAAAAATTAATTTAAAGGAGTTTTTGTTATGTCTTTAAAAAATTTATACCTGTCAAATATTTATGAAACAGTTAAAAAAAGGAACAAAAACGAACCCGAATTTTTGCAGGCTGTCGAAGAGGTTTTGAGTTCGCTTGAAGTTGTTGTTGATCGGCGGCCGGAAATTGAAAAAAACGGCGTCATTGAGCGCTTGGTTGAGCCAGAGCGCATGATTCAGTTCAGAGTCCCTTGGGTTGATGACCGAGGCAAGGTTAATGTTAATCGAGCTTTTCGCGTTGAATTTAATTCAGCAATCGGCCCATATAAAGGCGGCCTTCGCCTGCATCCAACCGTTAACGCGTCTGTCATTAAATTCTTGGGATTTGAACAAATTTTTAAAAATGCGTTGACAAGTTTGCCTATGGGAGGCGGAAAAGGAGGCTCGGATTTTGATCCTAAAGGCAAATCAGACGGGGAAATCATGCGATTTTGTCAAAGTTTTATGACAGAACTCTGTCGCCATATAGGCCCAGACACAGACGTTCCTGCTGGAGATATTGGCGTTGGCGGGCGCGAAATAGGGTATATGTTTGGGCAGTATAAACGCATCACCAACACATTTGCAGGCATTTTAACCGGAAAAGGGCTCGAATATGGGGGATCTTTATTTCGGACTGAGGCAACAGGATATGGCCTTTGCTACTATACACAGCAGATGCTTACGCACCTTTGCAACACTTCTTTTGAAGGAAAAACAGTCGTTATTTCTGGCTCTGGCAATGTTGCGATATACGCGGCACAAAAGGCAACAAATCTCGGCGCAAAAGTTGTCGCTATGTCGGATTCGTGCGGATATGTATATGATGAAAACGGAATAGACGTCGAAACTGTCAAGCAAATCAAAGAAGTCAAGAGGGGACGAATTTCAGAGTATTCACAAAAAGTCAAAAGCGCAAAATATTTTGATGGATGCAAAAATATATGGACGATTCCCTGCGACATCGCGCTCCCGTGCGCAACCCAAAACGAGCTCGACGAGCAAAGCGCCAAAACCCTGATTAAAAACGGAGTGATTTGCGTCGCAGAAGGCGCCAACATGCCATGCACCCAAAACGCAGTCTCACAACTGATTCAAAACAACATTCCTTTCGGCCCCGGAAAAGCCGCAAACGCCGGCGGAGTTGCATGTTCTGGCCTGGAAATGTCCCAAAACTCAATCCGATATTCTTGGACTTTTAAAGAGGTTGACCAAAAAATTCAAGACATAATGAAAAACATTTTCACTCAAGGATATGACGCGTCCAGAGAATATGGCTTTGACGGAAACATGGTTGTTGGAAGCAATATATCCGGCTTTAACAAAGTCTGCAACGCGATGATATCACAAGGAATTGTGTAAAAAAAACAAAACAAAGCACAAAGACAAAAAGCTGCAAATTCCCAAATTTAGGGGAAGATGTGGCTTTTTTTGGCGCAAAAATCAAAAGCTTTAACGCCTTTTGGAATATGACCCTCTTTTGCCGTCAAGGTTTTTCTTTATGTCTGAAATTTTTTCCTCGCTGTTTTTCTTAAAACGGCTCAGCATTTCCTCAAATGTTAAGGGCTCTTCCTTTTTAGGGAGAGGGTTGTGGACCTTTGGGGCCTCGGCCGGGCGAGAAACACTTTTAGCAGGTTTTTGATTTTTATCTTTTTCAAAATCATGCTTGTCTTTTTCAGCGCCTCCAGCTGTTTTTTTGCTTTTAACAACAGTTCCGCCTTCTTTCAAAGACAAACTCAACCTTTTTTCATCCGCCGTTAAAATCTTAACTTTAACAATATCTCCTCTCTCTAAAAAATCCGCAACATCAGTCACATAATCTTTGGAGATTTCAGAAATATGGACAAGCCCCGTCACCCCATCATCTATCTCAACAAACGCCCCAAATTTGGTTATTCCTGTAACCTTTCCCTCAACTATAGCTCCAATATCAAGCTGCATATAATCTAAAGAACCTCCTTAAAAAATAAAAAATAATCATTCTTTTGCCACATCGATAAAAACTCGCTCTAAAGGAGACACAAGATTCAACTTCTCCCTCGCAACCCTCGCGATATATTCATCGGTTATCCCAAAATCCAGCTGCTGTTGAAGAAGCTCATTTTTCTTTGTTTGAGTCTTAACTTTTTCTCTGAGCGCATCCAGCTCATGGCTCTTTTTTGAAATGCTGGTTTGAACGCCAACCAAATTAAAAACCAGCCACACCGCAAAAACCACAAAAAACAACCTAAAAACCAATTTTTTAAATCTCTTTCCGTTTGTTTTAAACTTAAACATAAAGCACCCTTTTTTAAACAGCTAAATCACTTGTCACTTTTTGACCTCACCTTATTATACACCGATATGCCCTTAAAATGCAAGAACTTTTTTTTAATTTGGAAATATTTTTTTATTTTTCGCTTAAAATTTTTCAAAAATTTCTGAAATATATGTGTTATTTTTAGAAATAATTTCCTGACCGGCCAGGTTAACCCCCAAACAAATTTATGAATGAAGTGTATAATAATTTTGAAAACAGCAAAAACAACATGACCAATTGTTAAATAATAGATCAAAAACCCTAAAAATTCGCCCAACAAAACAAAAAGCCTGAATCCGCCAAAAGTAAAAAAATAAAAAAATATCAACGTTAATATGCAAATTATTGCAAAATATATGATGTCCTGCAAAAAAATAAACATCCTGCCCAGAGGAATTCCAAGCCGAAGTATCCTAAAAATGTCCCACAACGCCCCAAAAATGGCGCCCAGACCTAAAGACATGAAAAAAACCACAACTGAAGGAGAAAAAGACATATGCATCACTTAAATAGCTTAGAAATGAAGTTAGCCGCTGTTTTTGGCTCGCGATTCGAATAGAAAAAATTGTCTATTTTCCCCGACAAATTAAGCTCGCCATTTTGTGTGTTAAACTTGTTTATATGCAAATTTGAACCCTTGATCGTTAAAAATCCCATCTCTGTGAATGCGCAAACCTGTTTTTCATCAAAACTATCAACGTCACTAACGCCCGAAACGCTCAACTTGCTCCTGTTTTCTAAAATTATGTTGTGAGCCATTTTTGTCTTTTTTTCATCAGCCACGACCCAGTCCTCCCATATATTTTTAATATATAAAATGACTATTCGCGTTTTTATTAAAATATGCTTTAATTTTTAAACAATTTCAAACATTTCACCCACATCCTGCTTGTTTGCGTGTTCTAAAATTTTTTTAACCCTAAACTTTTGAGAGCCAGACCCAATATTAATTTCAATAATATCGTTTTCTTTAACTGTGTATGAAGCGCGCGCAACCTTTTGATTGACCAAAACTTTTCCGGAATCACACGCTTCGTTTGCAACAGTTCGCCGCTTAACCAACCTTGAAACCTTTAAAAATTTATCAAGTCTCAACTGTTTCTCCTCTCCATCAAAATTTTTATCCCATACGTTTAAAATATCACGCAATCTATTTTTCACTCTGGACGCCCAGCAAAACGCTGTTTAAAGCCCAGCCACCCTCCATGTTCACTATATCATATATTTTCAACTATGTCAAGCGATTTTGATGTGTTGAAACAAAACGAAAAATAAACCGCGCTATCAAAAAAATTCGACAGCGCAATTTTATAAATTTCGATTTATCTACCTGGCGACAGCTTCTTTTAAAGACTTTCCTGCTTTAAAGGCCGGAACACGACCCGCAGGAATGACCATTGGCTCACCATTTGCAGGGTTTCTTCCTTCGCGCTCTTTTCTGTCTCGAACCTCAAAAGTTCCAAATCCAACAATTTGAACCTTGTCGCCAGAAACTAAAGCATCTGTCACAGCGGACAAAAAGCCAGAAACCACCTTTTCTGTGTCTTTTTTTGTTAGGCCTGCGGACTCCGCAACAATACTGATTAAATTTGATTTAGTCATCTGGATAACCTCCATCTTTAACATAGAATTTTGTTTTTGATCGACAAACCATATACCAATATCGAAAGTTTAATGTATTTTTAACAAAATTATACACCCAGTTTTAGATTATGTCAACTATTTTTTTAAATATTTTTTTGCAAATTAAATAAATTCAAGAATATAACTCTCAATCACTCAAAACAACAGACAAAAAACGCTTTAATAAAGGGCATTTTTCGCAACGAGTTAAAATCTAATTTCAGTTAAAAACACAAAAAATATTTCACTCACATTCTTCTCATTTTTTTAGTTAAATATTCAAAACAAACAAAACCATCGAATATTGGCATATGTTTTTTTGTGAAATGTGTTAGCTAAAAATATGCAATTAGTCGAATCAAATATCACTAAATAGTGTATATAATCAGCGACAACAGCCAATTAGCAAACTTCATATTATATATTAGCCAAATAATGCGATTAATGCAAGCTTTTTTTTGAAATTTAATATGGATAAAATTAGCAAATCAAAAGTCTTTGTTGAAAATAAAAAACTCACCTTTTAAAAAAATCACATAGTTTAAAATATATTCAAGCAAAAATAAAAATTCGATTCATCCTTTAAACTGCAGATGCTTTTATATATCGATCTATCCAAATCCCAGCGAGATCTAATGCATCAAAAAGCCCTTTTTTAACGCTGTTTTTTAAAACCAGATCCTTTGGCGAAGTTTGGGGGTCGGTTGAAATCAGCTGAATCTGAATATCGTCGCTTATGTTTAAATTTCCAAACTCATGGCTTGATTTAACAGTTAGCATAGCAACCGCTTTTTCGCGCATATCGCCGTAATATATCGTTTGTCCTTTCCTGACCAGGGGCCTTTTTTTATATAAAAAGAAATTGCTTTTTTTCATTTTTTGTCTCACTCCTTTGATAAATATATTTTTACTTTAAAAAGTCAGAAATAATTCACGCAAAAATTATATTTTGACAATTTTGCCTCTGGAGTCTTGCCAACATCCCGCAGCATTAGCTTCATCAGTGTCTATATGCATCGCGAGCGAAAAGTTTGGCGAAACCCTAAAAACAACATCCCCAAAAATCAACCTCCGCTCAGAGTTTTGAGTCAAAACCCAAACAATTTCACCGTCTTTGAGCCCAAAATCTTTAGCATCTTCAACTGTTGCGTGTATATGTCGTTTGGCAACAATCAGGCCATTTTCAATTTCAAGCTCGCCTTCAGGGCCAACCAACCTGCATCCCGCGCTTAATTTTAAATCGCCAGATTCTCTCAAAGGCGCCCGAACGCCCAATTTTCGCGCATCCGTTTGAGAAACTTCAACCTGAACATACTCCCTTTGGGGGCCGATGATTGAAACATTTTCAATTTTTGATTTGGAGCCAATAATGTCAACTCTTTCCTCACAAACATATTGACCAGGTTGCGAAAGCTGTTTTTTAGGCGTCAGAGCATAATTTTTCCCAAACAAAACGTCAACAGCTTCTTTGTTTAAGTGAGCGTGACGCGCCGAAACTTCAATAACAAAAGACTTTTCCATTTTCTTCTCAAATAACCCCCTTTTTTTAATATAAAACACTAAATCCACGTCTATTATAATACTTTTTTTAGGCAATTGCAATAAAAATTGAAAAAATTTTTAGAAATTAATGTTAAAGCAAAGTAATACATAATGTATATATTGATCGCTATATGCTAAAAAAATAAAAACACACCCAATTAAAGCCAAAATGTGTGTGTTTTTATTGAAACTTATTACTATATTTAGCACTTCTTACCGGCGTCTCCACCACAAAACAACCCGCAAAGATTTAACTGCCATATTTAGTTGTGCTAATTTTTATTCCTGGGCCCATGGTACTGGAAGTGACGCAAGATTTAATATACTGCCCCTTTGCAGCCGCCGGCTTCGCACGAGCTATTGCAGTCATCAAAGCGTCAAAATTCTCCATCAACTTTTGCGCGCCGAAAGAAACCTTTCCAATTGAACAGTGGATGATGTTTGTTTTGTCGAGACGATATTCTATTTTACCAGCTTTTGCGTCCGAAACCGCTCTAGCAACGTCAGGATTGACAGTTCCGGCTTTGGGATTTGGCATCAGCCCCTTTGGCCCCAAAATCTTGCCCAATCGACCAACAACAGCCATCATATCTGGCGACGCAATAACAACATCAAAATCTAAAAAGTTCTCTTTTTGAATTTTTTCAGCCAATTCCGCCCCTCCAACATAGTCCGCGCCAGCAGCTTTTGCAGCTTCAAATTTGTTTTCTTTAGCAAAAACCAAAACTTTGATCTTTCTTCCGGTTCCATGCGGCAAAATGACAGCTCCTCTAACCTGCTGATCGGCGTGGCGCGAATCAACTCCAAGCCTAACGTGGAGCTCAACTGTTTCGTCAAATTTTGCTTTGGCCAAACCAGCAACAAGCTCAAACGCTTCCTCTGCTCCATATATTTTATTGCTGTCAATTTTTTTTAAACTTTCAACATATTTTTTACCATGTTTCATAAAACAAAACCTCCCATTAAGTGGTTAATAAAATGATCGGAACACATATGCCCAACATCAAAAAAATTTAATATTACGGAATGTATTTTTTGATCAGGCTTTTTGCTCCTCCCACCCCTCCAAACAAACGCATCAATCAACAACCTCAACGCCCATAGAGCGCGCAGTTCCAGCAATCATGCTCATTGCCGCTTCAACGCTTGCAGCATTTAAATCTGGAGCCTTTTGCTCAGCGATTTTTTGCAACTGTTCTTTCGTTATCTTCGCAACTTTATTTTTATTTGGTTCACCCGACGCTTTATCGATTCCAACCGCTTTTTTTATTAAAACCGCAGCCGGCGGCGTCTTGGTGATAAATGTGAATGAACGATCAGCATAAACAGTTATCACAACCGGGATAATCATTCCAATATCGTTTTTCGTTCTTTCATTAAATTCCTTTGTGAACGCCATTATATTGACACTATGCTGACCAAGCGCAGGGCCAACTGGCGGCGCAGGAGTTGCTTTACCCGCGGGAATCTGCAATTTAATCAAACCAACAACTTTTTGAGCCATATTATAGTAGCACCTCCAAAATTTCTTTAAAACCTCTCTTTAAATTTTGACATTTTTTTATGATATGTTCAAGACGATAAAACAAAGCTATTTATCAAAGACAACCTGATCCAGCCCAACTTCAACCGGAGTGTTTCGCCCAAGGATTGAAACAACAACAGTTGCAACGCCACGATCAGTGTCTATGGTTGAAACATTTCCGCCAAACCCTTGCAGCGAGCCAGAAATAATCTTAACAACATCTCCAACCTGATATTCAGTTTCAACGCGATGCTCTTCAACGCCAAGCGAATCGACCTCTTTTTGAGTTAAAGGGACAGGTTTAGAAGACGGGCCAACAAAGCCAGTCACGCCTCGAATATTTCTCACAACATACCAAGAATCATCGGTTAAAACCATTTTGACAACAACATAACTCGGAAATAATTTTCGCTCAACTTTGCGCTTTTTGCCATCTTTAATTTCTTCAACAATTTCAGTTGGAACTTTAACTTCCTTGATCAAATCATGAAGCTGTCGGCTTTCAACCGCTTTTTCTATATTCTGAGCAACTTTATTTTCATAGCCAGAATAAGTGTGGATAACATACCACTTCGCTATATCAGACATATTCTTTCACACCCAATTTGTCATAAAGAGCCAAGCAACAACTTCAAAAGACTGTGGAATATAAAATCAGACGCAACAACAAACAGTCCAACAATAACAACCGTGACCATAACGACTAATGTTGCGCTAAAGACCTTTTTTTTGCTCGCCCAAACAACCTTCTTAAGCTCATTTCTCAGTTCTTTAAAATAGTTAAAAATACGACGGAAAACGTTCATTTTTTTGCTTTTAACACCCACAGCAGCCTTTTTTGTGCTGTCAACTTGCTTTTCCTTCCTAGCCATAATATCCCTCGCTTTTAATCACTTAGTTTCTTTGTGAAGTGTGTGTTTCCGACAAAATCTACAGTATTTGTTCATCTCAAGCCTGTCTGGGTTATTTTTTTTGTTTTTCATTGTGTCATAGTTACGTTGCTTACATTCTGTGCAAGCTAACGTTATTTTTACTCTCATTAATCGGCACCTCCTAAACATTTTCAAGCGCTAATTTCCATTCCCATTAGAGTTTTTAGAATGAAATTCCAATTGCCTCCCTCTAGATTGATGGGCAAAATTTACATGCACGCAATATGCAAAAAAAATAAAACCCGCTAAAAGAGGTATATTAATAATACCACACATAATAAATAATGTCAAGAAAATATAAAATAAAATCCCAAAACCACACAAATTGGATAATTTAACTGGCGAGGAAGTGGAGTTTTTTAACAGATCAAGCTTTTAAATTTTTCTTTTTTTAGCATATTTATTGGGTTATATTTGTCCCCTCAATCGCTCCTGCTTAAAAAATACAACTCTTTAGTTAAAATTCCAAATATATTAAACAATCCTCAATCGCGTTCCAAAAATCCATACAAAAGCCAATTTAAGCGCCGCCCGCTCACAACGGACTTGGGTATAAAACCCCGCTCAAGCACAAATTCCTTTGAAAGCGTCCGTGAGAAGTGGTAGGTTGGCGCCCTCAAGCCCGCTTGCTTTGAGCAAAACCGCTAAGCTAAAAAAATTTCCAAAAAAGCTTGCATTTTGTCAAAAAGTGTGATATGCTTAAACAAATGGAATTTGGAAAAAATTTTGCGAAAGGGGTTGACAAACTGATGAAAATGTGCTATATAATGGGAGAGGAGCCAGGAGCCAGGAGCCAGGAGCCAGGA
>CADAPX010000004.1 GCA_902789925.1 Oscillospiraceae bacterium
AAGGATTAATGGAACAAATATAACCTAAATCAACATTTTCTAAATTTTTTAAAAATTATTGTTTTTGATCTTGTTTATTTGAGCTCACCGCCTCTCTTTTTGATGTGGAATAATCTTTGAAACTGTATGTATATAATGAAGGTGAATGAAATTTTTCATTGTTCGAAGTTAATTTTGAGGTGAGTCGCCAATGAAGCAGGCAAAATTAGAAAGCAAAAAACAAACATTAATCTCTATAGCATATTTTTTCGCAATTATTCTAATAGTTGTTGTTATCGTTAAATATATAATACCATTTTTCATGCCATTTGTCATTGGATTTTCAATCGCCATCATTCTAAAACCAATATCTAAAGCAATTTGCAAGCAAAATAATACTAAAAGTAGAATTTGTGGAACGCTAGTAATAATATTGACATATATATTAGCCACATTCTTATTTTTTTTTACTGGCAGCAAAATGATCGAAGCAATTCAATTTTTTTGCAGTTCACCTAATAATGCATATGAAAATTATATTCTACCATTTATATCAAAAATCAACGAAATGACAATTTCTATAACATATCAGTTTTTTCCAAATTTAACGGATAAAACAAGTGAAATATTAAATTTAATCACTAAAGGAATCAATCAAACCATATATTCCATATCTGAGTCATTAATATTTTGGATCATTCATATTAGTATGAGTATACCTAATTTTTTAATCGGACTTATGTTTTCAATAATGTCATCAATATTTATAAGCTCAGATTATGCAAACATTATGTCATTTTTAACAAAATTACTGCCAGAAAATAAAAGATCTTTGTTGTTTATGACAAAAATATATACGATTAACACTGTTTTAAAATATATAAAAGCTTATTTAATGCTAATGTTTTTAACTTTTATTGAATTAGTCATTGGTTTTTCGATAATAGGCATAAAAAATCCAATAGGAATAGCCGCCCTAACCTCCATTTGCGACACAATTCCCCTAATCGGATCGGGAATTGTCATTTTGCCGTGGTGTTTAATATCCTTTGCAACCGGAAATTTGCAACTTGCTCTAGGATTAATAATACTAAATGTAATAATAAGTGTTGTCAGAAGTTTTCTAGAGCCAAAAATCCTGGGAAAACAGCTGGGGCTTCATCCTCTAGCCACATTGATGTTGATATATGTCGGAATCAAATTATTCGGGGTACTGGGCATGATTTTTCTTCCAATAGCAACTCAAATTTTCATATTATTATATAAATCACAACGCGAATCAATAAATACCATATCTTCAAAATAATATATACCACAACAAAAAATACTCAAGCATTTCTAAAAATAATCATAAAGTAAATTTAAATTTACACTTGACATAAACAAACAGATGCTGTATAATTGTGCCTGTAGGTGTGTGTTACCATCAATTTTTTGATATTTTTTGACAGGAGTTTTTTAAGTTATGTTTATGAGTTTTAAAAAATTTATTTCTATTTCCATGTCTGTTTTATGCGTTGCGATTGCTTTTGCTGGCCAAGCTGATGCTGCTAGGAGTGCTAATTTAAAAGATGCGCATATCGTGGCCGAAGTTGACAAGTTTAACAAAGAAAAGTTGCATAAATTGCAAAAATATATTGAGCAAATAGGACCCAAAAACCCAATAGCCAGTGATTTAAAAGTTTTATATAATAAATTGAACGACTTGGTCGTCTCAGACATAAAACTTGCTCTGGAGCTAAATGAGCCATATAATTGCGATTTTCCATCGCCAAAAATTGGGCATCAACTGGGTCGACTGTTTGGATTTTTAGACATAATGAGCCGAAAATACACTCAGGACACTTTTACTGCCCAGATGCGCTCTGTTTCAATAATTAAGTTTTTAATTAGAAATTTGGATCAAGTCAACGTCTAAAATATTGGAACAGGGTGAGTGGCGCGCGCCCTAAATCTACTCACCCCTTCCCCACAGATTCTGCGTATATATAGCAACGCCAGCGGGATTATGATATGGCTATTCATGGCATTTACCCTAGTTTATTTTTTCGAATATTTTAGATAGATGCACCATATCTTTCAGTCCGGCGGAAATCGTTGCTACAATTATAATATGTTTATGTATTAGAATTTGCTAAATTTAAATTATTACATTTTGTATATTTTTGTTCATCGCTTTAATTGTTCATCGCTTTAATAATAAATAGTGTATATGTGTCTTGCTATTTTTGAGTATATTTTTAATTTTTTGTATTAAATTATATATAAATTAACAGTTTTTAAATTATTCAACTTGAAGGGAGTTCCTTATGAATTATTCACACGAAGTGAAAAATATGTGTGTTGTTAAAAAGGGGCCATGCAACGGTCCTGCGCCGATTCCTGAAGAAGGAAAGTGGGTTAAAGCATATCAAATATCAGATATATCAGGATTTTCTCACGGAGTTGGATGGTGTGCTCCGCAGCAAGGCGCGTGTAAATTAACTTTAAACGTCAAAAATGGGATAATTGAGGAAGCTTTGGTTGAAACGATTGGCTGTTCAGGCATGACTCACTCTGCTGCTATGGCAGGGGAAATTTTGCCAGGAAAAACCTTGCTCGAAGCCCTAAACACCGATTTGGTTTGCGATGCCATAAACGTTGCCATGCGAGAAATATTTAAACAACTGGCATATGGAAGGACACAAACCGCGTTTTCAGAAGGTGGATTGCCGATTGGTGCTGCTCTGGAAGATCTTGGCAAGGGCTTGAGATCTCAAGTTGGAACAATTTTTGGAACCAAATGCAAAGGTGTTCGATATCTGGAAATGACTGAGGGTTATATATTAAAGATTGGCTTAAAAAATGATCAACCTATTGGATATAAATTCGTTCGTGTTGGAAAAATGCTTGAAGACATTAGAAGAGGAATTGACCCCAAGCAGGCCTATGAACAAAATATATCAACATATGGGCGCTATGATGAAGCCGAAAAGTATATAGACCCGCGAAATCAATGATCAAAGAAGGAGCTTGAGATTATGGCTAATTTTGAAAATAAAGAAAGAAGAATGCCTAAAATTAAGGCTTGCCTTGAAAAATATGGGATTGATTCTTTAGATTCCGCAAATGAGTTGTGTCTGTCAAAAAACATAGATTGCGAAAAAATAGTTAAAGGGGTCCAGCCCATAGCGTTCGACAATGCTGTTTGGGCGTATGTTCTTGGGACGGCTGTTGCTTTGAAGAAAAATTGCAAAACAGCGTCTGAAGCTGCGAAGTTTATTGGAGTTGGCTTGGAAGCATTTTGCATCCCTGGTTCTGTTGCGGAGGAAAGACACGTTGGCTTGGGTCATGGAAACCTAGGCGCGATGCTGCTTGACGATAGCACAAAATGTTTTTGTTTTTTGGCAGGTCATGAATCTTTTGCTGCAGCTGAAGGGGCAATTGGAATTGCAAAAACTGCAAATAAAGCGCGCAAAATTAAACTCAGAGTAATATTAAATGGACTTGGCAAGGATGCGGCATTTATAATTTCTAGGATAAACGGGTTCACTTATGTCAAGACCGAATTCGATTATTTAACAAATGAGTTGAAAATAGTTGACGAAGTGAAATATTCTGATGGCGAACGAGGTTTTGTCAGATGCTACGGCTCGGATGACGTCAGGGAGGGCGTTGCGATTTTGCGACATGAAGCTGTTGACGTTTCTATAACGGGAAATTCAACCAATCCAACGCGTTTTCAACATCTGGTTGCCGGAACATACAAAAAGTGGTGTTTAGAAAATGGATTTAAATATTTTTCTGTTGCTTCTGGCGGCGGAACCGGGAGAACGCTTCATCCTGACAACATAGCTGCGGGCCCTGCTTCATATGGCTTGACCGACTCTATGGGCAGGATGCATGGAGACGCCCAGTTTGCAGGCTCGTCTTCGGTTCCTGCGCATGTTGAAATGATGGGGCTGATTGGAATGGGAAATAACCCTATGGTTGGGGCAACGGTTGCTTGTGCTGTTTCGGCGTATAAAGCAAATGTTTCAGTTTAAGCTCTGGTTTTGGTTTGATAAAATATAGATGGGTTGCGCTTTGCGACCTTTTTATTTTTGAAAATGAATCGAATTTTTATTATTATATCACAAATTTACAATAACTATATAATTAACGCGCCACAGCAGAAAAAAATTGGAGGTTTGTGAATTTTGATTGAACTAAACAACATAAGCAAGATATACAATGGAAATTTTATTTTTAGAGATATTACATCTAGTATTATAGATAAAGATAGGATTGGACTTGTTGGCAGCAACGGAGCAGGAAAATCCACTTTGCTAAAGATAATATGCGGCCAGGAATATCCGGATAGTGGCCAAATTTCAATCAGCGATAAAATTAAAATTGGGTATTTGGCTCAAAACAGCGGATTAAAAACGAGTAACACGATTATTTCTGAAATGCGCGCGGTTTTTAAAAAAATATTTAACATAAAACGACAAATGGAAGAAATGGAAAAAGAGGCTTCAAAAACCAAGCTGCTATCTGAAAAATATTCAAGTCTGCAAACAATATATGAACAAAGTGATGGATATTCTATTGAATTTAAAATAAAAAATATATTAAATGGCATGGGGTTTGAAAATGTTCCACTGTCAACAAAAATTAACACCTTAAGCGGTGGCGAAAAAACTCGATTGGCGCTTGCTAAACTGCTGCTTGAGCAACCGACTTTTTTGGTCTTGGATGAGCCAACCAATCACCTCGACTTTGAGACGCTGGCGTGGCTTGAAAGTTATATAAATGAAAAATTTACCGGAACTGTTCTATTAGTTTCGCACGATAGGTGGTTTTTAGACAAGTGCGTTAACAAAATATGGGAGATTGAAAGCAAAACGCTACACACATACAGAGGAAATTATTCGAACTATGCTGTCTTAAAAAAATCAACATATGAAAAAAATTATAGAGATTATCAAAAACAACAAAAAGAAATCGAAAAATTAAGAGAATATGTTAGCAAAAACAAAGCTAGAGCATCAACTGCAAAATTAGCAAAAAGCAGGCAAAAAATTTTAAATAAGATGGAAATTGTTGAAAAACCTAATAATATTAAGAATATTCCTAATATAACCTTTGCATTTGATTTAAAACCATACGACGACATACTTGAAGTAAAAAACATGAGTATTACAATTAGTAATAACAACCCTTCAAAAACACTTTTTTCGAATTTGAATTTACATATACACAGAGGAGAAAAGCTTGCTATTATCGGGAAAAATGGCGTTGGAAAATCTTCATTTTTAAAGGCGATTCAGGGCATTATTCCCCACGGCGGACAGGTGAAATGGGGCCAAAATGTTAAAATAAGCTACTATAGACAGGACCTGTCGAATTTAAACCCCAATCATTCGGCTTTAGATGAGCTGTGGGGCCGCAATCCCAAAATTTCTGAACTGGAAATTCGAAAACAATTGGCAAAAGTTCAAATAATTTCTGAAAATGCTTTGAAAAATGTTGGAGATTTAAGCGGCGGCGAAAAAGCAAGGCTTTGTTTTGCGATAATCATGATGGAAAAACCAAACGTTATGATACTGGATGAGCCGACAAATCATCTCGACCTCGAGACCAGAGAAATTTTGGAAAGCGCCCTAATTAAATATGAAGGCACATTGATCATAGTTTCGCACGATCGATATATGCTTGATCGCGTTCCAACCAAAATCATGAAGTTAGCCCCAGGAAATGCTGAAATTGTTGAAGGAAAATTTTCTGATATAGTTTGGAATAATGAATTAAATTCGACTAATCTTGAAAATTTTAGAAAATCCTCCCCCTCAAATCAAAATAAATCCAGAAAAAAACGAGTTGAAAGAGCCAAAAGAAGAGCTATGTCAAAAGAGTTGGAGCAGAAAATATCTGACACAGAGACAAAAATAAAAGAATTGGAAGCGCAAATTGCCTCCCCTGATGCGTATAATGACTACACACTCATGAATGACAAGTGTTTGGAACTTGAAAATGTAAAAAAAGAATATGAGAAATATTTTGAAATGTGGGCAGATATAACAGAACAGGATGAATAAAAATGTTTTATTTCAGATTTTTTATATTGTTTTAATTTTGCGCAAAGTGGATTAAAAAAATTCAAAAGATATTTTTATTAAAAGTTTTGATTTTAATGTGTTTTTGGTGTATAATAGTTCGTGATGCAAATATTAGTGGAAATCATCACTATGGGCGTCTTGAATTTTTCAAAAAGATTTGAGTTTTTGGAGGATTGCTTACATGAAAATATATAATACACTCAGTAAAAAAATTGAAGAATTTCACCCCATCAATTCCAAGGAAGTCACAATGTATTCTTGCGGTCCAACAGTATATAATTACATTCATATCGGAAATGCTCGTCCAATTATAATTTTTGATTGCTTTAGAAGATATCTTGAATATAGAGGATATAATGTGAAGTTTGTCCAAAATTTTACTGATATTGATGATAAAATAATAAAAAAGGCGAATGAAGAAAACCAAACCGCTGAAATGATTGCCAAAAAATATATAGAAGAATATGAAAAAGATGCCGCCGGGCTCGGAGTTAATCCTCCAACAATCGCCCCGAAAGTCACGAAATCAATCGACATGATCATTAAAATGGTTGAAAAATTAATATCTAGCGGCCATGCTTATGAAGCGGGAGGTGACGTTTATTTTAAAACCGAGTCATTTAAAAAATATGGTGAATTATCTAATATTCAGATCGAAAATTTATTAGTTGGTCAAAGAATTGAGATTAATTCATTAAAAAAAAGTCCGTTGGATTTTGCTCTTTGGAAAGCCTCAAAACCCGGTGAACCATATTGGAAATCGCCTTGGGGAAATGGCAGGCCAGGATGGCACATTGAGTGTTCTGCGATGGCAGTTAATTATTTGGGCAAAACCATCGACATACACTGCGGAGGCCAGGACTTAATATTCCCGCATCATGAAAATGAAATCGCGCAAAGTGAGTGTTCAACAAATGCTAAATTCGCCAACTATTGGATGCATAACGGATATATTAATATAGACAATGAAAAAATGTCTAAATCTAAAGGAAATTTTTTAACAGTGCGGGAAATTGCTGAAAAACACGGATATTCTCCAATAAGGTATATGATGCTTCAGGCTCACTATAAAACGCCAATCAACTATTCTGACGAGATGATTAACCAATGCAAGGCCTCATTAAACAGGATTTTGACGTTTAAAGAAAATCTGGAATTTTCAACCAGCAGGTCAAATTCAGGGACAATTTCGAAAAAAGATGAACAAACCATAAAAAAATATAGAGACGACTTTATTCGAGTCATGGATAATGATTTCAACACAGCAGATGGAATTTCGATAATTTTCGAATTTATTAGAGATATGAATAAATATGTCTCTGGCTCTAGCCCAACCTCTAGAGAGCACTTGCAATTAATTAAAGACTTGTTTAAAGAATTAACCAATATATTGGGAATTGCTCAAGAATGCGATTTAAACCGCCAAATCCCAGAAAAAGTTTTAGATCTGTTTGAAAAAAGAAAAATAGCCAGAAAAAATAAAGACTTTCAAACTGCTGATCAATTGCGCGAAGAAATTGAAAATTTGGGATTTTTAGTCGAAGAAACACGACAAGGAAGCCGAATATTGCCTAAAAAGTGATATTTTCAATTAATTTATATATTATCGATATAAAAGCATTAAAACATAAGGAGTATGTTAATTTATGAAAGTTATAAAATTTATACTAATTACTGTTTTGCTGGTGGGTTGCGTTTTCGCAGCAGGATGCAAAAAAAACCAAAAATCATCAAGCAGTTCGGCTCGCTCATCAAGTTCAAATGACAAATCAACCGCAAGCTCGCTTGTAACTGAGGGAAAAATCGAAAATCAATTGGCTCTTCCCCAAAAAGGCGAACAAATCGCAGTTTTTAACGTCAAAAATTACGGCACATTCAAATGCAGGTTGTTTGCGCAAGTTGCCCCAAAAGCGGTTCAAAATTTCATCGGCCTTGCTCAAAATGGAAAGTATGACGGCGTTAAATTTCACAGGGTTATCGAAGATTTTATGATTCAAAGCGGCGGCAACAGCGACAGCATATATGGCAGCGGATTCAACGTTGAACTAAATCAATCGCTTCACCACTTAAAAGGCGCTCTTTGCGCGGCAAGAACAAGCAGCCAAACTTCAGGCCAATCATCGCAGTTTTATATCGTCTCGAGCAACAATGGCAAAACAGCTGATTTAGACGCCGTTGCTGACCATATTAGTCAAGAATATCAAAAAAGGGGCTCAAAAATAACGCTGGAATATAGCGATGATGTCAAAAATAAATACGCAGAAGTTGGGGGATATCCTTGGCTGGACATGCAGTATACGGTTTTTGGCCAGGTTTTTGAGGGATTGGATATTGTTGATAAAATCTCAAATTGTCCAAAGAGTTCTAAATTATCTTCAACAGGCGAAAATTCAGTTCCAGATCCTGAAATTATCTTGGAAAAAGTTGAAATAGTTGTTTATTAGAAAATAAATTACATAAATCGAATATTTAATGTGGAAATCAGGTATTTTTATGTCTAGAAATAAAAGTCAAAAATATAATAATGATAGTATAAAATCTCTAAAAGGCGCAGATCGTGTTAGAAAACGTCCTGGCGTCATTTTTGGGTCGGACGGAATCGAAGGCTGCCAACACTCAATCTTTGAAATCCTCTCAAACTCAATCGATGAAGCCAGGGAGGGCCATGGAACCAAAATCAATATCACAAAATTCGACGACGGATCAATTGAAATAGAAGACTTTGGGCGCGGAATTCCTGTCGATTTTAACAAAGCCGAAAACAAATATAACTGGGAATTGGTCTTTTGCGAGTTATACGCAGGTGGAAAATATAACACAAATAGTGCGCAAAACTATGAATATTCTCTTGGACTTAACGGCTTAGGCCTCTGCGCAACTCAATATTCCTCTGAGTATATGGATGTTGAAATATATCGAGATCAAAAAAAATTCACGCTACACTTTGAGCATGGCCAAAACATTGGCGGCTTAAAATCTGAAAAAACTTCCCGCCAGCAAACCGGAACCAAGATCAAATGGAAGCCCGACATCCAAGTTTTCACCGACATAGCAGTTCCTGATGAATATTTTGAAAATGTTTTAAAGCGCCAAGCAATCGTCAATAATGGCCTGTTATTTGTGTATAAAAATTCCCAAACAACAAGAGAATTTTTCTATGAACAAGGAATAAAAGACTATGTTGAAGAATTAATCGGCGAACATGGCCTTTCTTCTGTCGTATATTGCGATTCAGAGCGAAAAGGCAAAGACAGGGCGGATAAACCAGAATATAAAGTCAAACTCGCTTGCGCTTTTGCATTTTCAAATCGTGTGAAATTGATGGAATACTATCACAATTCAAGCTGGCTGGAGCATGGAGGATCGCCTGAGAGAGCAGCAAAACAGGCTTTCATCTCACAAATTAACAATTTTTTGAAAAAAAACAACAAATATAACAAAAATGAAAGCAAAATAACCTTCTCCGACATCGAAGATTGCCTGGTTTTTGTTTCTTCATCATTTTCAACACAAACTTCATATGAAAACCAAACTAAAAAATCTATCACTAATCGATTTATATATGAAGCTATGTTAGATTTTTTAAAACACAATTTGGAGGTTTATTTCACAGAAAACCCGATAGAGAGCGAAAAAATAGCTAATCAAATTTTAGTTAACAAACGCAGCAGAGAAAAAGCAGAAAAAACTAGGCTCAACTTGAAAAAAACGCTTTTGGGAAGTGTTGATTTAGTTAACAGAATTCATAAATTTGTCGATTGTCGAAGTAAAGATAAAAGTTTGCGAGAATTATATATTGTTGAGGGGGATTCAGCACTCGGAGCATGTAAACAAAGCAGAGACGCAAATTTTCAAGCAATCATCCCGGTTCGTGGAAAAATTTTGAATTGCCTTAAATCCGACTATGATAAAATATTTAAAAATGAAATAATCAGCGACATTATTAAGGTTTTGGGGTGTGGGATTGAGGTCAAATCCAAAACAAATAAAAATCTTGCAAACTTCGATATCGACAACTTAAAATGGAGCAAAGTCGTCATATGCACCGATGCTGACGTCGACGGATTTCAAATCCGAACCCTGATTTTAGCCATGATATATCGCCTAACTCCAACTCTGATCAAAAAAGGTTTTGTATATATTGCACAGTCACCGCTTTTTGAAATAAAAACTAAATCTAAAACATATTTTGCATATAATGAACAAGAAAAAGTCGATATACTCGAAAAAATATGTCAAAACAAAGAAAAATATGACATTAACAGATCCAAAGGACTTGGTGAAAATGAGCCAGACATGATGTGGCTGACGACTATGTGCCCCCAAACGCGGCGACTAATTAAGATCACCCCCGAAGAAGCGAAAAAAACTGCCAAAATGTTTGATTTGATGCTCGGGGATGACCTTCAAGGCAGGAAGGATTTTATTTTCAAATTTGGTAATAATTATATTAATCAAGCGGATATTTCATAATATATATTAAATTTTGGAGAGAAAAAATGAAGAGGAAAAAATTCGAAAATCACAAATCGGCTTCGATGGGCAATGCATATATCGAGGGAGCTGGAATTGTTGAAAATCAGCCAATAACTCAAACTTTGGAAAAAAACTATATGCCATATGCAATGAGTGTTATTTTATCGCGAGCGCTTCCCCAAATTGATGGATTTAAGCCGTCTCATCGCAAATTATTATATACTATGTATAAAATGGGCCTTTTGAATGGAAAATTAACAAAAAGCGCAAATATTGTTGGCGCCACTATGAAATTAAACCCTCACGGAGATGCCGCGATATATGAAACCATGGTTCGTCTTTCAAGGGGATATCAAGCCTTGCTGCATCCATATATTGAAAGCAAGGGAAATTTTGGCCGATTTTACTCAAGAGACATGGCCTACGCTGCCTCAAGATATACAGAAGCAAAGTTAGCTCCAATTTGCAACGAACTTTTTGGTGAAATTGACCAAAATTCTGTTGATCTAGTTCCAAACTACGACAACACAACGACCGAGCCGAGCCTTTTGCCAACAAGATTCCCATCAATTCTTGTTAACTCAAACGTTGGAATCGCAGTTTCTATGGCCTCGTCCATATGTCCATTTAATTTGACTGAAGTTTGCAAAACAACTATAAAGTCGATTAAAAAATGTGATTTTGATATATTAGAGACACTTCAAGGCCCCGATTTTCCCGGCGGAGGATTTTTGATTAGAGATGAAGCTGCTTTAAAAAAAATATACAAAACCGGCAAAGGGTCGATAAAAATTCGCAGTCGATATATATTTGACGCACAAAATAATTGCATAGATGTCACTGAAATCCCGTATACGACGACTGTTGAAGCAATTATTGACAAAATAGTTGAATTAATTAAACAAAATAAGATTAAAGAAATTTCGGACATTAGAGATGAAACCGATTTAAACGGCCTGAAATTGACGATAGACCTAAAAAGAGGCGCCAACCCAGACAAATTGATGCTAAAATTGTTTAAATATACGCCGCTTGAAGATTCATATTCGTGTAATTTTAATATTTTAGTTGACGGTTCACCCAGGGTCATGGGAGTCGAAAATATAATAAAACAGTGGCAAAAATTCAGACACAACTGCGTTAGGCGCCGAACAGAATTTGAGCTAGACAAAAAAGAAAGAAAACTGCATTTAATCAAAGGATTAAACAAAATTTTATTGGATTTAGACAAAGCAATCGAAATTATTCGACAAACCGAAGAAGAAAGCGACGTCGTTTCAAACCTCATGATCGGCTTTGGTCTTGACGAAACTCAGGCTGAATATGTTGCTGAAATTAAACTGCGCCACCTCAATCGCCAATATATATTAAAGAGAGTCGAAGAAAAAGATAGGCTTTGTGATGAAATTAAATTATTAGAAAATATTTTAAAAGATTCAACTAAAATCGATTCTATAATATGTGATGAACTTGAAGAAATTATAAAAAAATATGGCAAACCTCGAAAAACCATGTTTTTATATGACACAGACGAAGATATTTCACTTGATGAAGAAGAAATCCCAGACCATCAAGTTAATTTATTTTTGACAAAAGAAGGATATCTCAAAAAAATATCCCCCAATTCGCTGCGATTAAACAGTGATCAAAAATTAAAAGAGAGCGACGAAATAAAGACACATTTACAGATCACAAACAACACAGATTTGTTATTTTTCACAAATAAGTCCCAAGTTTATAAAACAAATTTGTCTGTTTTTAAAGATTCCAAGGCCAGTTCTTTGGGCGAATATGTTCCAGCCGAGCTGAATTTTGAAGAGGATGAAAAAATAATTGGAATGATTGCAACCAAGGACTATTCGGGACATGTTTTGTTTTTCTTTCAAAATGGAAAATTAGCAAAAATTCCACTTGTGTCATATAAAACAAAAACCAATAGAAAAAAATTGACAAAAGCATATTCTGCGATATCTCCTGTTTGTGAACTATTTTTTGAGAAAAATTCAAGGGAATATTTAATAATTTCCAATAATCATAAATATTTAATCATTAATTCATCAATTATCAACTCAAAATCAACCCGAGATTCGCAGGGGGTCAACATAATGAAACTAAACAAATCGTGTTTTGTGCAAAATGTCAAAATTTACAAAGAAGGCGATATATCCAACTCTCACAGATTTCGAACAAAAAATCTTCCCGCCCGCGGAACTGTCCCAAAATCTGATGATTTAGGCGATCAATTGAAAATATAAAAATGCTGCTCAGAAAAATTTCTAAACAGCACAGACTCAAATTAATTTCACAAACGCAAAAAATTAATTCTTGTCTTATTATATTGTTGTCGATTTTTTTAATATTATTCTCTGTTTATAATGAGAAATAGAAATATTTTCGCATGACTTTGTGCAATTTTTACAAAAAAATTCATATTAAAATTTATTTTAAAAAGTGGACTTGCATTTTTTTTGTTAATGTGATATAATGAAAGCTGCTTGGCGGTTGAGTTGTTTGACTTTTAAATTATTGATTCGGAGGTTATTTATATGTCAATGTTTGAAATAATTGGTGGAATAGCTTTAATTATATCTGCTTTGTTTCTCATTATTGTCGTTATGCTTCAAGAGGGAAAGGAAAATGGCCTCTCCGGCTCTATTCAGGGAGGAAGTTCTCAGTCGTTTTTAAACACATCCGGCGACAGGACAAAAGATGCCAAACTCAAAAAAGCAACAACATTTTTCGCTGTGGTGTTTTTCATAATAACCATTTTGGCAAATGTTTTTGAGGTGTTTTTTTCGAAATAGTTCCTGAATTTTTAACTCCCCGTGGAAGCTTTTCACGGGTTTTTTATTTTTATTGAAGCGGAGATTTTGGATGAAAGAGATGTTAAAAAATAAAATTTTGTCTAGTTTAAGCGAAAATGCGCTAAATTTTCAAGATTTAAAGAAAATAACTAATATTATGAATAAAAACAGACTGAAAGAATATATTAAAGACCTTAAAGACCAAGGTCTTGTTGTTGAGCGCAAAAATATGCTATATAAACCAGAAAATTTAGGACTGTATCCAGCTAAAATAATTAAAAACTGCAAAAAATTTTGCTTTGCTCAGAAATTATCCGATGAAAAAGAAATTTTTATACCTGGAAAATTTTCAAACGGCGCTTTGACTGGAGACATGGTTTTCTTAAGCCCAATTCCAAAAAGCAAAAACAAAAGCGGCAAATCTGAAGAAGGAGCCGTTAAATTAATATATAAAAAGAACGAATTTAAATTCACTGGAATTATTGTTAAAAATAAAGGAAGATATTATATTAAACCCGACACATTAACAGATAGTTTAATATTAATTGATAAAAACAGTCAAAAATTTATCAAAGAAAGCGACAAAGTCATCGCAAAAATTTTCAAACGCGCAAATTCTCACGGTTCGCACGTCGCAGAAATTATCACAAATTGCGGAAATTCAAAAAAAGCTGCGGTGTGCGCTGAAGCGGTTGTTGAATCAAGCGGAGCAAACACAAAATTTACAAATGAAATCATAAAAATTGCTGAAAAAATATCAAAAAATAAAATATCAAAAAAAATTAAAAATAGTCGCGTAAATCTAACTAAAAACATAATTTTCACAATAGACAGCGCAGAATCCAAAGACCTTGACGACGCGGTTTCAATCGAAAAATCAAAAGATTGCTACCACGTTGGGGTCCACATAGCCGACGTTTCACATTATGTTGGATTTAAAAGCGCCCTCGACCGGGAAGCCTATGAACGCGGGACATCAATATATTACGCAAATCGTGTTGTTCCTATGCTCCCTCCCTCAATTTCCAACGGAATATGCTCCCTAAATCCAAACGTTGAGCGTCTTGCTTTTTCCGCCCTGATCGACGTTGATTTTACTGGAAAAATAATAAACTATAAATTCAAAAAAACCATAATACGTTCCGCAGTTAAAGGCATATATAAAGAAATAAACGCAATACTGGCCGGGAGTAAAAACAAAAATTTATTAAGAAAATATAAAAAAATTCTGCCATCTATAATAATTATGAAAGAGCTATATGAAATACTGAAAGCAAAGCGAATTGAGCGCGGATCTCCTCAAATATCATCAACAGAAAGCAAAATTATTCTAGATAATCATGATTTTACAATTGACATTAAAAAAGCAAAGCAGGGAGTTTCCGAGTGCATAATCGAAGAATTCATGCTTCTTGCAAATCAAGCCGCCGCAACTTTGGCAAAAAAAGCTAATATACCATTTGTGTATCGAGTTCACGAATTTCCAAGCGACGAAAAGGTTTTTGCGCTAAAAGAACTGGCGGAAAGACTGGGGCTTGACGGGCGAAAAATCAAGCCAAAACTGGAGCCCAAAATCATGTCAAATTTATTAGAACAAACGCGAAATACCAAACTGTTTTCCATAATGAACATAAATATTCTAAGATCTATGGCAAAAGCAAAATATTCTCCACACCCAATTGGCCACTATGGACTCGTCCTCAAAAACTACACACACTTCACTTCGCCCATAAGAAGATATTCAGACCTGACAATTCACAGAATCCTAACCGAATACGTATGCAAAAAAGAATCTGTCAAAAATTTAAGAAAGCGCTATTTAAAATTTGTCGAAAGCGCGTCCAAACAAGCAACTGAGACGGAAAAACGCGCGATGCTCATTGAACGAACAGCGGCCGATTGCTATAAAGCCGAATATATGAAAAGCCGCGTTGGAGAAAATTTTGAAGCAACAATAACCTCGATAACAAAAAACGGACTCTTCGTTGCTCTCGAAAACACGATCGAAGGTTTTGTTAAAATTGAAAGTTTAGATGGCTTTTATAAATATGACGGATATATAAAACTCATAAACCAAAAGACCAAAAAAACATACAAAATCGGCCAAAAAATCGAGGTTGTGTGCGCCTCGTCAGACGTGAATTCCGGAAAAATAGACTTTGAAATTATATAAATCATATCAAATATAAATAAAATCAAACAATATTTTCCACATTATTGATATTTTTTGTTTTCATATTAAAATCAAGCATTGCCCTGACAAAATCAGCAAACAACGGATGAGGGCGGTTTGGCCTAGACTTAAACTCCGGGTGGAACTGGACGCCAACAAACCACGGATGGCTCAAAATTTCGACAATTTCAACCAATTTTTCATCGGGAGACAGGCCAGAAAGGCTCATTCCAGCCTCAACCAAAGCGGTCCGATAGCTGTTGTTAACCTCATAACGGTGGCGATGTCGCTCATATATCAGCTCATTGGCGTAGATTCTGCGGCAAATGCTTTCGGGCTTTAACTTGCAAGGGTATAGCCCCAGGCGCATTGTTCCGCCTTTTTCGGTTATGTCCTTTTGATCTTCCATTATGTCGATTGCTTTATTTTTGCAATTGGGGTTGAATTCAGCCGAGTTTGCGTCCAAAATTCCAACAACATTTCGCAAATATTCGATAACCATAACCTGCATGCCCAAACATATTCCAAAGCAAGGAACCCCGTTTTCTCGACAAAATTTTATGGTCTGGATTTTTCCTTCAACTCCCCTGTCTCCAAAACCTCCCGGAATCAAAACCCCATCACACTCCCTTAAGGTTTTTGCAACATTTCCAGCCAAAATATTTTCAGAGCTTATATACCTGATTTTGACGTTTGCGCTGTTGGGTATGCCCCCATGATAAAGGCTCTGGGCAACCGATAAATATGCGTCTGGCAGCTCAACATATTTTCCAACCAAGCCAACTGTCACATCATATTTTGCAGATTTTGCTATATTTATCATTTCAATCCATTTTTTATGATCCGGCGTTTTATCCTCAATGTTTAGATGCTTGCAAACCTGCCTTGCAAGTCCATTTTCTTCAAGCATTATCGGAACATCATATAAAGTTTTCGCGGTCGAATTTTGAATGACATCTTCAGGCTTGACATTACAAAACAGACTTATTTTATCTATCATATCTTTTGAAATCTTATAGTCACTCCGACAAACTATAACGCTGGGCCGAATTCCCAACGAAAGCAACTCTTTAACGGAATGCTGGGTTGGCTTAGATTTTAACTCACAAGTCCCAGGAACAGTTGGAACAAACGTAACGTGTATATAAACAACATCTCCTGGATTATCAACTCCAACCTGACGAATTGCCTCCAAAAACGGCTGGCTTTCAATATCACCAACCGTCCCGCCTATTTCCGAGATCACAATATCGCTGTTGCTTAGCTTTCCAACGTTATATATTTTTTCCTTTATTTCGTTGGTTATATGGGGAATAACCTGAACAGTTCCGCCCAAATAGTCCCCTCTTCTCTCCTTGTTTATCACATTCCAATATAGCTTACCGGTTGTTATATTGGAGTTTAAAGACAAATTTTCATCAATAAATCGCTCATAATGCCCCAAATCCAAATCTGTTTCAGCTCCATCATCAGTCACAAAAACTTCCCCGTGCTGATATGGATTCATCGTCCCTGGGTCAACATTTATATATGGATCAAATTTTTGAATCGTCACCCTATATCCTCGATCTTTCAAAAGCCTCCCCAAAGACGCAGCAGTTATCCCTTTTCCAAGGCCAGAAACCACCCCTCCAGTAACAAATATATATTTGATTGACATAAAAAATATCCCCCTATATACAAAATATATCAAGCCATAAATATAATAAACAGCTAATAAATTTATTGCTTATTAAGCAAAACTGATGTTTCTTCGGTTTTTTTCCAAAGTAACCATTGTTGAAACCATGAAATCATATTTGCAAGCGCCATACTCAACAATGTGGGATGAAAAATCTTCAAGATCCGAAACAAGCTCAACCGGAACCATTATAGACGCAACAGTTTTTCCGCCAGATGAACTGAATTCAAAGCCGCCCCCGAGCTTTTGGGCCAAAACGCTAGCATACGTTAGCCCGAGCCCACATCCCGCAGCATCTCCTGTCGAAGAATCATATGAATAAAACGGCTCAAAAATTTTTTCCAAATCATCAGACAAAACTCCCAAACCTCGATCAACAACCTGTATATGAATTTGTTCACCATTCAATCTATCCACTATAACCTGTATTTCGTTGCCTTGAGATGAAAAACAATATGAATTGCAAATTAAGTGAAACAAAGCAAAACTGAGCTTATGCATGTCTGTTTTGCAAAATAATTTTTCATTCGGAACAGTCCAACTAAACGGGGTTGCTGATTTGCGCATGATCGACTTAATCGAACAGCACAAAGCGTCTATCTCGCCAAAAATATCAACAACCTCCATGTCCATTTTTCCTCTCAAAAGCAGGCTATATTCATAGCACAAACTAGAAGCCCGAAGGACCCGATATGTCCCGTCATAAACATCATCAAGAGCTCGCAAAGCGTCATATTGTTCCAATCGTTCTAGAGAAGAACTCAAAGAAGCCGCAGACTGCAAAATTTGGTGTGATGATTTTCGAACAACGCCATCCATAGCCTGCGCTCCATCCATTTCCATAAAATCACAAATCAAAGGCCTGTCGCTTTTAACCTTGTAAACTTCAACATAAAAACCTCCTTCAAACGGCCGAATAAGCAGCCGATATTTCTGACCATCAAGAAGCAAAAACTCCTCTTTTTCGCCATTTTCCGAGCAACTCAATTTTGATATATAGCCTTTAAAATTTTCATCATCACAAAGCTCATTTGCCGCAACATTATGCCAAACAACTCTTTGTTTAAAGCATAAAAAGACCGGCGTTTTGAGCCCGTCATAGTAGCTTTTTATTGAATCATGGCGTGTTTCGTTTCCGTTCATAAAGCGCTCCCATCCTCTTAAAATCCAAATTTTTCAAAAAACTCTTAAAAAATAGACACTTTGAGCCTAAAACCATTAATCCCAAAAACAATCTCAAACCATTATAACCTAATTGATCCCAGTTGTCAAAAAAAATTTTGTTTAAATTCATCAAAATAAATGGAAATATTTTTATCATCCACTATTTGTGGCGTAATAAATTGCTTTTATATCCCCATTTATGTCAAACAGTACTAAAAACACTAATTATACTATTTTGTTGGGTTGGATTTGTCCCCGTAATCTCGTTTCTTAAAATACCCAACTCTTTATCCAAAAAAATCAATATATTATAATATCCTCAACCGCATTCCAAAAAAAACAATGCAAAGGCCAATCAAAGCGTCGCCCGCTCACAACGGACTTGTATATTAAACCTTTCTCAAGCTGCAAGTTCTTTTGAAAGCGTCCGTGACAAGTGGTAGGCTAATGTCCGCAAGGAATGTCACTCTTTTTAACCTTGGCTTGTCAAGGGCTCTTTAAAAGAGGTGGCATTTTAAGTGAGATTGAATTACTTGGCTGAATTGTGAGACGGCGGCGCTTCCTCAGCTTCTTCATTGTTTTTTTAGGCGCAATCGAGGATATTTGGATATATTGGAAATTTCATTGAAGAGTTGGATATTTTAAGAAGCGGGGTTATTGGGGCAAATATAACCCAGCAAAATATTACAGTTGGTGGATTTTAGAATTTATTTATCAAAATTTTAAATTCGGGCTTGCAATTTCAAAATGAATGTTGTATAATGAAAGCGTTGTTTTGTGGTTAGGGGTGCGAGTGTGAATTATTCGGCTAAAAATCGTTATGAAAGTCCTTTTTGCAGCAGATATGCAAGTAAAGAGATGCAGTATATATTTTCGCCAGATAAAAAATTCAAGACCTGGCGCAAGCTTTGGATTGCGCTTGCTAAATCTGAGCGTGAACTTGGTTTGCCAATAACCAAACAGCAAATCGCAGAGCTTGAGTCTGTTGCTGAAAAAATAAACTATGAAGTTGCTGAGGAGCGTGAAAAGTTGGTCCGCCATGATGTTATGGCTCATGTGTATGCGTATGCTAAGCAATGCCCCAATGCTGCGGGAATAATTCACCTCGGCGCGACCTCTTGCTATGTTGGAGATAACGCGGATATTATTGTCATGAGAGATGGCTTAGGCTTGATTCAAAAGAAAATACTAAAAGTAATATCGCTTTTGTCTGATTTTGCAAACAAACACAAAAACCTTCCTTGCCTTGCATATACACATCTTCAGCCGGCTCAATTGACAACTGTTGGAAAGAGGGCAACTCTTTGGCTAAACGAATTGTGTATGGATATTAAGCATGTTGAAAGCCTGATTTCCAGCTTGAAATTGCTCGGATCTAAAGGGACAACCGGAACGCAGGCCAGTTTTTTGGAATTGTTTGACGGCGACAAAGCTAAAGTTAAAAAACTTGAGGAAAAAATAGCTGATAGGATGGGGTTTGACGGAGTTGTTCCGGTTTCAGGCCAGACATATTCTAGAAAAATTGACTACTATGTGTGTTCTGTTTTGGCTGAAATTTCTCAATCTGCTATGAAATTTTCTAATGACATGAGACTGCTGCAAAACTTTAAAGAAATGGAGGAGCCCTTTGAAAAAAATCAAATAGGTTCGTCGGCCATGCCATATAAGCGAAATCCCATGAGAAACGAGCGAATAACTGCGCTTGCTCGGTATGTTATTGTTGACGTTTTAAATTCGGCGTTGACTGCTGGAACGCAATGGTTTGAGAGAACTTTGGACGATTCTGCAAATAAGCGAATTGCCGTTGCGGAGGCTTTTTTGGGAGTTGACTCAATTTTAAACATAATGATTAATGTTTGCGATGGAATCGTTGTGTATCCCAAGGTTATACATAAGCGTGTTATGGACGAGCTGCCGTTTATGGCAACTGAAAACATAATGATGGCTGCTGTGAAAAAAGGGGGGGATAGGCAAAAGTTGCATGAAAAATTGCGACAGCACTCCCTGGCTGCGGCTGCTGTTGTTAAACAAGAGGGCAAAAAAAATGACCTGATTGAGCGGATTTGCCGGGATGAATCTTTTGGATTGAGTGAAAGTGAGATTCGTTCCATATTAAAGCCTGAAAATTTTATTGGCCTGAGTTCGGATCAGGTGGATGATTTTTTGCAGGAAGTTGTCAGGCCTATTCTTGACAGTGATTTAGACATATCTAAAATAAATTCAACTTTGACGGTTTAATTTTTGAGTATGTTTTAAATTTGTGATTGTTTTTATATATAAAAGACAGCCATCAATTCTTGCGACATTTTCTATGTCAACCGTCCTTGATGGCGTTTAATTTTTTCATATATTTTTTAGCCGTTTAATAAATTCATCTAATTTTAAAGTTCCCTTGTCTCCTTCTTGATATTTTCTAACAGATATGGAATTTGTCTCTTGTTCTTTTTCGCCTATGACGAGTGTGTATGGAATTTTTTGCATTTGCGCCTGGCGAATTTTATAGCCCAGTTTTTCGCTTCTTTTGTCTGTTTTAACCCTAAACCCGCTCTCAGAAAGCTTGATTTCAACTTTTTTTGCGTATTCCTTAAAGCGTTCTGAAACAGGCAGGATCATGATCTGGACGGGTGATAGCCAAAACGGAAATGCCCCGGCGAAGTGTTCAATCAAGATGCCAATAAATCTTTCGATGCTGCCAAGCGCAACTCGGTGGATCATAATGGGCCGGTGTTTTTCTCCGTCATCACCAACATATTCCAGCTCAAACCGCTCTGGAAGCTGAAAATCCAGCTGAATCGTTCCGCATTGCCAGGTCCTGCCCAAGCAGTCTTTAAGATGGAAATCAATTTTTGGCCCATAAAAAGCTCCATCCCCCTCATTAATTTTATACTCAAATCCAGCTTCTTGCATCGCCTCCATCAGTGAATTTGTCGCAATTTCCCAATCTTTTGGATCGCCGATGTGATCTTTTGGCATGGTCGACAGCTCAAGGTGATATTTAAAATTAAACTTGGAATATATATTATCAATTAATGATATGATTTTTTTAATTTCGTCTTTAATTTGTTGACCAGTCAAAAAAATATGTGCGTCATCTTGAGTGAAACATCTAACTCTCATTAGCCCGTGCAAAGCGCCAGAAAGCTCGTGGCGGTGAACAATTCCCATTTCAGCCATGCGCAGGGGAAGATCTTTATATGAGCGCATTTTTGTCTTGTAAACAAGGATGCTTCCGGGGCAATTCATCGGCTTGATCGCAAAATCCTGCTCGTCTATCGTCGTTGTATACATATTTTGTTTATAGTGAGACCAGTGCCCGCTTCTTTCCCAAAGCGCCCTAGACAAAATTATTGGCGTTGAAATTTCGTGATATGCTGCTTTTACGTGTATTTTTCGCCAATAGTCCATCAAAAGATTTTTTATGATAACGCCATTTGGAAGGAGAAATGGAAATCCCGGGCCTTCCTCAGAAAAACTGAAAATTTCCAAATCTTTGCCTAATTTTCGATGGTCTCGACGTTTGGCCTCCTCAAGCATTTGGATATGTTGATCCAAAAGACTTTTTTTAGGAAAAGAAATGCCATATATTCTTTGCAACATTTTATTATTTGCGTCTGCTTTCCAATATGCGCCCGTTATATTGGTGAGTTTAACGGCTTTAACCATGCCGGTTGAGAGAAGATGAGGCCCTGCGCATAGGTCAACGAATTCACCCTGTTTAAAGATTGATATTTTTTCGCCTTTTTTCGAATGTTCATCAATTAATTCGATTTTATAATCCTGCTTTAAACTTTTCATCAATTGTTTTGCTTTATCTGGCGAAAGTATTTCTTTTTCGAGCGGGATGTTTTCTTCAATTATCTTTCTCATTTCCTCTTCTATTTTTGGCAGATCGTCTGGCGTGATTTTAGGGTCTAGGTCGACGTCATAGTAAAATCCGCCTTCAATCGCGGGCCCGATTCCAAATTTAGCGTTTGGATATAGCCTACTAACAGCCTGGGCAAAAATATGCGCGGATGTGTGCCAATATGCGTTTTTGCCTTCCGGCGAGTCAAAAGTGCATATTTCCAAATCGCAGTCTCGAGAAATCTGAGTTCTTAGGTCAACCATTTTTCCGTCTATTTTACCACAACATGCAGCTTTATATAACCCAGGACCGATTGATTTTGCAACTTCGGCGACGCTTAGCGCGTTTTCAAATTCACGAATTTCGCCCTTTAAGTTTATTTTTACCATATACTCCAACTCTCCTTTATGTTTTATAATATTTGGCTATTATTTGAAAAAAGTCGTTTAACACATTGCTTAATTTGAATATTTTCGTGTGAATTTAATCCGGGATCGGTCGATGTCATATATTTTGCTTCCTTTTGACAAATTTTCAGAATTTCGGTGTCTTCAATCAAACTTGCAACTTTTAAATCAGGCATACCGTGTTGCCTTTTTCCGAAAAAATCCCCCGGCCCCCTTATTTTCAAGTCTTCTTCTGCAATTTTAAAACCATCATTAGTTTCACACATAGTTTGAAGGCGTTTTTGATTTTGAAGATTTAAAGCGTCCGAAACCAGGATACACAAAGATTTTGCCTCACCTCGCCCAACCCTTCCTCTGAGCTGATGTAACTGCGAAAGCCCAAAGGATTCAGCGTTTTCAATCATCATAACCGTCGCGTTTGGAACGTTAACGCCAACCTCAATAACCGTTGTTGAAACTAAAATATTAATTTCATTATTTGAAAATTTTTGCATTAGACAAGCTTTTTGCTCTCCAGTCATTTTTCCGTGAAGCGCTTCAACTGAATATTCATTAAACGCGTTTTTTTGTATATCACTGGCATATTTTAAAACTGATGATATATTTTTATCACTATCCTCAATTGATGGACAGACAATATAGGCTTGATAGCCCATTTGAAGCTGATTTTTTATATATGAAAAAGCGCGATCTCGTTTATATGAAGGAATATATACAGTTTGTATTGGCTTTCGGCCTGCGGGCATTTCGTGTATATTGGATATATCAAGATCACCATAAATTATCAGAGCCAGCGTCCGAGGAATCGGAGTTGCGGACATAACAAGATTATGGGGGGAATCCCCTTTTTTTGCAAGTTTTTTTCTCTGCTCAACCCCGAATCTATGCTGTTCATCAGTGATAACAAGCCCTAAATTTTTAAAATTGGTTTTTTCCTGAAACAAAGCATGCGTTCCAATAATAACGTCAATAATCCCATTTTTTAGATTAATTTGAATATTTAACTTGGCTTTTTGATTTAAAGCGCCAACCAAAAGCTCAACTCGGATTCCAAGAGGGCTTAAGATTTTGTAGAAAAAATTAAAGTGCTGACGTGCTAAAATGTCGGTTGGAGCCATGACTGCGGTTTGCATTTTAGATTTTGAAAAGAGAAAAGCAAGCGCCGCCGCAACAACCGTTTTTCCACACCCAACGTCCCCCTGAATCAATCTGTTCATCGGAAATGGCTTGAAACAGTCTTTGACGCATTCTTCTATAACGCTTTGTTGGTTTTTAGTTAATTTAAACGGAAGATTTTTCAAAAAATCTAAAATATCTGAATATTTTAAAATTTTATCGGTTTTGACAAGTTTTTCTTGCTTTAAAATGCAAATTCCCAACTGCCAGTAAAGAAGCTCTTCAAAAACCAAGCGCCTTTTTGCGTCATTTAAATCAGCCTCAGATTTGGGAAAGTGTATGTTTTGAATTGCTGTTTTAAAGCTGTTAAGTTTATATTTATTAATCAAATTTTTTGGAAGGTTGTCTTGATTTTTATCAACCAATTTTATCGCTTGCTTCATGTTTGAAGAAATCATTTTTGAAGTCAGACCCGCTGTTAAAGGATATATTGGAATCAGGCCGGCCTGGGAATCGGAAATTATTTTTGGGTTTATAATTTTTCTAGAGAGGGCATCTCCATCTATTTTGCCAAAAAACAGATATGTTTTCTCGACGTTCAGGGCCCTAAAAGAGTAGATATCATTGAAAAAAATTAAACTAAAAGGATTTTTTTTTGAATCAATGGCATGTATTTTATATATTATGATTTTTTTTGACCCAACAAAAGGCCTCTCTTTCCCCAAAATTTTCGCCCTAACACAACATTTTTCGCCCAATTTTGCGTCAAAAATTCCTGTTGGATCTGAGCAATCCATATATCTATCAGGAAAATAATAAAGCAAATCATAAATACTATATAGACCTAACTTTTCATATAATTTTGCTCTCTTTTGACCAATTCCGGCTAGAGAATCAATTTTCGAATCAGTTAATATATTCATCACTCCACCGAAATTATGTAATAATACACAGATTGCCCGCCATTTATTAGATTTATTTCAACTTTATCAGCATATTTTGTGCGAATATTCCACAAAAGTTCATTGGCTTTTTCTTCGCTAATATCCTTTCCGTAGAAAATTGTTAAAATATTACTAGAACTGTTGACCAATTTTCGAATCAGTCTATAGCACGCTTTGTTTATATTTTTGTCGGTTATGCATATTTTGTTTTCTTTTATTCCCAAAACTTCGTCTTTTGAAATTTGCTTTCCTTCAACAAAAGAATCGCGCGCCGCAAACGTCACAAGCCCGGTTTTAACCTTACCTATTGCTGCTGTCATCGAAACAATGTTTTCTTTAACGCCAACGTCAGGATCATATGAAACAAGCGCTGAAATTCCTTCTGGAATCGACTTTGTTTGAACAACAACAACCTCTCGATCCGCAAGCTTTGCCGCCTGTTCTGAAGCCATGATTATGTTTTTATTGTTTGGCAAAACGATGACTGTTTTCGCGCCAACAGATTGAATCGCAGTTAATATGTTTTGTGTGCTGGGGTTCATGGTCTGCCCGCCGCTAACGACCGCATCAGCTCCAAGCTCTTTAAACAGATTGACAATCCCAGCACCTGTTGCAACCGAAACAAATCCAACAGGGACCTTCGCGTCAACCGCTTTATATGTTTTATTTTTTTTAAATTCACTTGCAGAATGGGACTTTTGGTCGTGTTGCTGGCGCAGATTATCAATTTTCATGTTCGTGAGCCAGCCAAATTTGAGCCCTTCCTGAATCGCATTGCCGGGTTGGTTTGTGTGTAGGTGAACCTTAATTATTGAGTCATCTTCGACAACAACAACAGAATCTCCAATAGATTCAAGATATGCCCTGAGTGACAAATAATTTTTACTATCTGTTTTATTTACTATAAATTCAGTGCAATAATTAAAATTTATTTTAGCTTTTGACTCCGCTGCAGGGCTGATAAGACTTGCGCTTTGGGAAGTTTCCTCTAATTTAACAATTCCCTTTCCATCAAAAACAGCTTTCATCCCCTCAAAAAGCGTGACAAGCCCCATGCCGCCAGAATCGACAACCCCGGCCTTTTTCAAAACAGGCAGCATATCCGGAGTTTTAGCCAGCGCATCTTTTGCAGCTTCAAGAATCAGCGCGAACGCCTCAATGGGATCTTTAGATTGAAGTGTTGATGCTTTTTCAAAAGCAAGCCTTGCAACAGTCAAAATCGTTCCCTCTGTTGGCTTCATGACAGCTCCATATGTTTCTTTAACGCCCTGTTTTAGGGACTCTATGAGCAAAGCAGTTGTCAACTCGGATTTGTCTTTCAGCGCGCTGGATATTCCTCGAAAAAACAGCGACAATATAACCCCGGAATTTCCCCTTGAACCTCGCAGCATCGCAGAAGCCGCAATCTCAGCAACCTCGCCAACTGTTGGATTTTTGAGCCCAGCCAACATAACCGCAGCAGAACGCGCCGTCATAGACATATTTGTTCCTGTGTCGCCGTCCGGAACAGGATATACATTTAATTCATCAATCGAATTTTTTCTATTGGTTAGCAAATTTGAGCCAGAAATAATCGCATCTCTCAGTAAAATTCCATCCATATTTATTCGCTCCGTTATTCTTTAATTGAGTCAACAAAAACATTAACGCTGTTAACATTTATGCCAGTGTGACTAAAAATACTGTCAGAAACCATAGATTTTATATTTTTCATAACTTTGGAAATGTTAGCTCCGTAAGCCGCCAAAATATGTATATATAAATCCACAGTGTTATTTTTTCTATTAAATTTAATTTTTATGGTCCTTTTATTTAAAGCCCTGTTTAACATTGATAATTTTGTCTTGTAACTGTAAAAACCAACAACCCCAAAGCAACCTTTGATTGTTGTTTTTATCAGTGTTTTCAAGTATTTTTCTGAAACATATATGGAACCAAGATGATTTTTTCCAACCAACAAAGCATTTCGCCCCCCAAACTAACTGACTTTTTACGTCTATATAACGATTATATCACAAATTCATTCAAAATCAAATAACTAAATTTAATCTAAAAAATGTCATCAAAAAGCAAACCACTAGAAAATATATGTGACTTGCTTTTTGAATGTTAAAAATATCACACACTTTTTACAATATCTTAATTATTAATTTTATGGCAGTCCTTTCAATTCCGTTTATTTCGATATTGGTGAAGGCGGGGATACAGATCAGGTTTAGGCCCGTCGTTGCTAGATATCCCCTAGCAATTGCCACTGATTTTATGGCTTGATTGATGGCTCCAGCTCCAACCGACTGAATTTCAACTTCATTGTCATTTTTAACAAACGCAGAAATCGCCCCAGCGACGGAATTTGGATTAGATTTGGATGATACTTTTAAAATACTCACTGTTTTTTATCTCCTTCGTTTTATTAATTTTATATTAAGTTGCTAACAGTATATATTTTAACCCATTTACAGGAATAATACAACACATAAACAAAAAATAAATTTACAAAATAGAAATTGTTGAAATATTCAAGCATTTTCCGGTCCTTTCGTCTAGTTCAACAAGCGCTGCGTTAAAGATACATTTTGAATCTCTAACTTCAAAACGTGTTGCCATTTTGGTTGTTATGCGCCTCAAAACGCATTTTGGATCAACCCCCAAAACCGAGTCATATGGCCCAACCATTCCAACGTCTGTTAAAAACCCCGTTCCATTATCAAGAACTCTCGCGTCGTTTGTTTGAACATGAGTGTGGGTCCCGATTATTGCTGAAACTTTGCCGTCAAGATAGTGCGCAAGCGCGGCCTTTTCCCCAGTTGCTTCAGCGTGAAAATCAATGAATATAAGCGGAGTGTCTATGTTTTTCAGTATATTATTTATCTCTTCAAATGGTGATGAATTGGCGTCCAAATATGTCTGGCCTATAAGATTTATGACAGCAATGGAATATTTTCCTTTGTCTAAAACACACACACCTCTCCCAGGACAAAATCGCGAAAGATTATATGGCCGCAAAATATGCCTATTTTCATTCAGCATTGCATATGAATTATGCCTGCGCAAAGTGTGGTTACCACCGGTTAAAACGTCACACCCGCTTTCAAAAAGACTTTTTGCAGATTTGGCGGAGATTCCGTTCCCTTGAGCCGAATTTTCAGCATTAGCAACAACAACGTCTATGTTCTGGTCGCGTTTGATTTTTGGCAAAATGTTTCTGACCGCTTTGCAGCCTGGTTCGGAAATGACATCCCCGATAAAAAGAAGTTTAATCATCAATTATCCACCCTAAAATTACTACTGGTTTTGATTTAAAATTGATTCAAGCTTTTGAATGCCTTTTTTTATTCTGGATATGGATTCATCCTTCCCAAGAAGCGCAGCAAGCTCGATTCCGCCGCCAGGAGTGAATGATTTTCCAGAAAGGGCAACTCGAAGCGGCCAAAGAATCCGCCCGTTTTTCAAATTAAGCGATTTAATCAGATCAAAAAGCGCGTCATGAACCGATTCTTTAGACCAAGTTTCAACCTTTTCCAAAACCGGTAAAATTTTTTTCAACGCGTCAAGAGAGTTTTCTTCATTTGTTTTCATCTTCTTGTGTATATATAAATCCGAGCTATATTTTGGCAAAGAGTCAATAAAATCAACCTGCTGCGGAATATCTTTGAAAATTTCAGTCCTGGTCTTGAGCATCTGAGAAAGCAGTTTAAAGTCAAGCTCTTTTTGGCAAACGCTTTTAACATATGGCTCTGCATAACTCCAAAATTCTTCGTCAGACATATTGCGTATATACTTTGCGTTTATCGCCGTGAGTTTGGGCAGGTCAAAAATAGCGGGAGACTTGGAAATCCCGGAAATGTCAAAAACGTCAACCAGCTCGCTTAGGCTAAAAATTTCTTCTTCACTTTTTGGAGACCACCCCAACATGACTATATAATTAACCACAGCCTGTGGCAAATATCCTTTATTCATCAAGTCCTCAAAGGTTGCATCCCCGTTTCTTTTAGAAAGCTTTTCGGTTGAATTTTTCATAACAGGAGGACAGTGTATATAAACCGGCCTGCTCCAGCCAAACGCATCATACAGTAGATTATATTTGGGAGTTGATGATAAATATTCGCTTCCTCTTATGACGTGAGATATCTCCATCAGGTGGTCATCGACGACATTAGCAAAGTTGTATGTTGGCATTTGGTCGGATTTAATCAGAATTTGGTCGTCCAGGTCGGAATTTTCAAATGTTATTTCGCCAAAAACAGCGTCGTGGAAAGTCGTTGAGCCTTCTTGAGGCATTTTTTGCCGTATAACATATGGCGCACCAGATTTAAGCTTTTTTTGAACTTCTTCAGAGCCAAGATTCCTGCAATGGCCGTCATATTTTGGCGCAATTCCAGAGGCTTTTTGAATCTCTTTAACCTGATCAAGCCTCCCTTTATCACAAAAGCAGTAATATGCATGGCCTTTTTCAACCAACTCCTTTGCATAACTTTTGAAAATATGCATCCGCTCGCTTTGTATATATGGCCCATACTTGCCGCCAACATCCGGGCCTTCATCCCAGCTAATTCCCGCATTTTTAAGGGTTTTATATATGGTTTCAATTGCGCCCTCAACCATTCTTTCGCGATCCGTGTCTTCGATTCTCAAAATGAAATCTCCGCCATTTTTTTTCGCGAGAAGATACGCATAAAGAGCCGTTCTCAAATTTCCAACATGCATATATCCGGTTGGAGACGGAGCAAACCTGGTCCTGACTTTTTTAAACATATTAACCTACACCCTTCGCATTTTTGCTAACTAATAAATATATACCTAAATCGAAAATATCTCAAAAGTTTTGATTTTTTTCATCCCAAACAAATTCCCATGCTTTGAGCAACCCCGATCATTTTGCAATCCATTGAAACCAACCTGCTTTTTCCGGCGACTTCGCTTAGTTTGTTGTGTGTGACTTTGTTGTTTATCATCGCGACAGCAACGCCAAATTGCCCGTTTTTCGCAAGTTTTGCAGCATATGAGCCAAACCGAGTTGCAAGTATGCGATCATATGGGCATGGGGAGCCTCCGCGCTGGATGTGGCCAGGGATGACGGCTCTTGTTTCGAGTCCTGTTATTTTTTCAATTTCCTTTGCTATGATGTTGGTTGCGGTTTTTTCGCCAATTTTTGCCCGAATCTCCGCCCGCTCCTTTTTCTTCATCTTCGCTTCTTTAACGCTATACGCGCCTTCAGCAACTGCTATGATGGAAAATTGTTTGCCATTTTTAAAATTATTGACTAAATTCATAATAACATTACTCAAATCAAACGGCTTTTCAGGGATCAATATGGCGTCAGCGCCTCCAGCAACTCCCGCGTATAGGGTCAACCAGCCAGCTTTATTGCCCATAAGCTCAACAACCATGATTCTTTTGTGGCTTTTTGCGGTTGTGTATATGCGGTCGATTGCGTCTGTTGCTGTGTTGAGGGCGCTGTGGAATCCAAAGCTTATGTCGGTTCCCCAAATGTCGTTATCTATGGTTTTTGGCAGAGCTATGATGTTTAAGCCTTCGCTTGAAAGAAGATTTGCTGTTTTATGAGTCCCGTTTCCGCCAAGGCAAAACAGGCAATCAAGGCCCATTTTAAAGTAATTTTTCTTCATCTGAGAAACCTTGTCTATTTTGTCGTCTTCGATAACGCGCATCATTTTAAAAGGAGTTCTTTTTGTTCCAAGAATCGTCCCGCCAAGGGTGAGAATGCTGGAAAAATCGTATGATGTCATGTCTTCATATTTTCCGTGTATGAGCCCGCTATAGCCATCCAATATTCCTGTTATTTCAATATCATTGTTAAAATCCAGACGCAAAGACTGGGCAATTGCTCTGATTGTTGCGTTAAGCCCGGGGCAATCTCCTCCGCTTGTCAATATTCCCACTCTTTTAATCATATTCAATCCTCGCCTTTCAAATTTTTATCGCATTTTTTGCCCTGAATCAGCCTCAAAGCGTCTTTAGCAATCATCAGTTCTTCATCCGTTAAAACAACACAAACCGAAGTTTTTGAATCGCAAGAGCTGATTATTCCCTCGTTTCCTTGAATCATTCCATCGTTTAATGAATCGTCTATACGAACTCCAAAAATTTTCAAATTATCACAAACTGACTTTCTAAATCCGCTCTGATTTTCACCTATTCCGCCGGTGAAAACTATCGCGTCAACCCCATCCATCGCCGCTGCGCATGAAGCAATCTGCTTTCGAACTTGATATGACATAATGTCTATTGAAAGCCGCGCTCGCTCGTTTCCGGAAATTGCTGCTGCTTTAAGGTCGCGATAGTCGCTGCTAACCCCTGAAATCCCCAAAAGCCCCGACTTTTTATTCATCAAATTAAACATTTCGCTTGGCCCAATGGCCATTTTTTCCATTAAAAACGTGACGCAGGATGGATCAACCGAGCCAGACCTAGTTCCCATTAATATGCCGTCTAGAGGCGTAAAACCCATAGTTGTGTCGACAGACTTTCCGCCGTCTATCGCGCAAATTGAAACCCCGCTTCCCAAATGACAGCTAACAAGTTTTAAAGTTTTAAGAGGCAATCCAAGAATTT
>CADAPX010000005.1 GCA_902789925.1 Oscillospiraceae bacterium
TCGAACGTCCTTAATAACTGGAATAAATTTTGGAGATGATTTAGTTTCTTGCTGCAAAAAATCCCGAATATAGGTTTCAGTTTGCTTAACATTTAAGTGCTTTATTGCGATATAGTGTATAGCCTTATCAACAGCCTGATTGTTGGGCAATTTTAATAACGCGCGAGCATGTCGTTCAGTCAATCCATTCTTAATAATTTTGAGCTTTTGATCATCACCAAACCTCAACAATCGCAATTTATTGGCTATGGTTGATTGAGCTTTTCCCAGTTTCACAGAAGCTTCTTCCTGAGTTATATTCCATTTTTCAATAAGTTTGTTTATAGCGATTGCCTCTTCAAAATAGTTCAAGTCTTGTCTTTGTATATTTTCAATCAAAGCAAAAATTGCAGATTGAGCAGAATCTGTTTTTAAGATTATGCAAGGAACTTCTCTCAGGCCCGCTAATTTGGCAGCTTTTAATCGACGTTCGCCCGAAATCAGTTCATATTTATTATCAGAGTTGAATCTAACAGTCAGAGGTTGCAAAATACCATTATATTTGATACTTTCTGCTAATTTTTCCAAATCTTCTGTTTCAAAAACTGTTCTAGGCTGCGCTGGATTAGATAATATATCATTTATTGACAACAAAACAACATGATTTATGGCTTTTTCCTTTGTAAAAAGTTTCATATTCATATTATCCTTTCATTATGATATAAATAAAACTCCAATTGATTATTTGATGAATTCATTATATCAAAAGAAACAAACTATATCCAGAACTTTTCATCGCGTTTTTCGACCAAAGGTGTAGGTTAGGTCAAATTTAAATGGGATTTTTTGATATTTTTGCAAATGTGCGAGGATATTTTGCAGGAGTTTGCGATATTTTTTTCACTAAAATTATATTTCTAATGCTTGAATTTTCCAATTTAAAGGTCTGAATTTTTTCAACCTCCCCCCCAAGAACTTTAATAGCTTTTTCTGCTTGCTCAAGCTCTGGCGCATATTCAGGCCCTTTCATTGCAATAAAAAATCCACCAACCTTAGCAAGCGGCAAACAATATTCTGAAAGCTTATTCATCGAGGCAACTGCCCTAGCGGTGACATAGTCAAAATTTTCTCTATACTCAATTTTTTTAGCGAATTCTTCCGCTCTGCCATGAATCGATTTAGATTTTAATCCAAAATGAGAATTAACTTTTTGCAGAAATAAAACTCGTTTTTTTAAACTGTCCAATTGTGTGACAAAAAGATCACTTCTAGCGATGGCGATAGGTGTGGATGGAAAGCCCGCCCCTGCTCCAACATCCATCAAACAGGAATTAAATTTCAAATCAATCGCTCGAAAAATCAATAAACTGTCAACAAAATGTTTATATACTATCTCATTCGGGCTTATGATTGCGGTTAAATTAATTTTTTTATTCCATTCAACTAATATTTCAGAAAATTCATCTAATTTTTGAAGTTGTTCATCATTCAAATCAATATTATGTTTTGAACACATTTCTTTTAACAACGCTTTATTTATCATTTGCACCACCTCGCTGTTTCAACCATACACTCAAAACCGCCACATCAGCAGGATTCACGCCCGATATCCTTAAAGCTTGCCCCAAATTAATCGGCCGAACCATATTTAATTTTTCGCGTGCTTCAAGTCGCAGTTCATTTATTGTGGAATAATCTATATCCGGTGGCAATTTTTTTGTTTCTAATTTTCTCATAGCTTCAACTTTTTGTTGTTGTTTTTTAATATATCCTTCGTATTTTAGATCAATTTCAACTTGTTCCTTTATATCTGCCGGTATATCGAGTATATTTTGATCATATTGTTCCAAAATGGAATATCCCACCCCAGGGCGTTTTAGCAAATTTCCCATTTTTTGAGGCTGATTTAACCGCGATATCCCTTGAGATATGAACTCTTTATTTAAGTCATCAGAAGGTTTTATAATTACTTTGAATATTCTTGATTTTTCTTGATTTATTTTTCGTTTTTTTTGCATAAATTTATCATATTGTTCTTTATTGACAAGTCCGATTTCAAATCCAAGCGGCGTCAGCCTTTGATCAGCGTTATCTTGTCGCAGCAGAAGTCTATATTCACTTCTTGCCGTCATGATTCTGTATGGCTCTGTGCACCCTTTAGTCACCAAATCGTCTATTAAAGTTCCTATATATGAAGACGATCTAGGCAAAACAAATTCAGATTTTCCTTTAATTTTTCTTGCAGCATTAATTCCCGCGATTAAGCCTTGAGCCGCCGCTTCTTCATAGCCTGAAGTTCCATTAAATTGCCCCGCTCCATATAATCCCCCTATTTTTTTGTGTTCCAAGGTTGGATATAATTCCAAAGGATCCAAACAATCATATTCGATTGCATATGCACTTCGCATAATTTCAACATTTTCCAACCCCTTAATTGTGCGTAAAAAATCAATTTGAACATCTTCCGGCAGCGAAGAGGACATTCCTTGAAGATACATTTCCTGCGTTTGCAGGCCGATTGGCTCAATGAACAATTGATGTCGCGGTTTATCAGCGAATCTCACAATTTTATCTTCAATTGATGGACAATATCTAGGGCCTATACCTTCTATAAATCCGCTATATAAAGGAGATTTTTTCAAATTTTGCTTTATGATATCATGAGTTTTGCTATTTGTATATGCAATGAAGCATTGTATTTTATTTTTTAACTGTTTTTGATTTGAAAATGAAAAAGGGGTGATGCGATCATCACCATTTTGAACTTCAAGTTTTCCAAAATCTATGCTTCTGCGATTAACCCTGGCGGGAGTGCCAGTTTTAAATCGCCGCAATTTTAAATTTAAATTTTTCAAAGATTCAGAAAATTGTCCAGAGCTGGGAGATCCGTCCGGTCCACCAAAGTAAGAAGACTGCCCAACAAATATTTTGCTATTCAAATATGTTCCGCAACAAATTATCACTGCATCAGTTTGGATGAAAGCTCCCAATTTTGTCAAAACCCCAGCAATTATGTTTTTATTGAGTCGGATTTCGACAGCTTCATCTTGCTTAATATATAAATTTTTTTGAGTTTCTAATATATTTTTCATATATACGTGATATTGATTTCGATCTATTTGAGCCCTCGGACTGTGGACCGCTGGACCTTTACCTCTATTTAACATCCGACTTTGAAGCATATTTTCATCCGCAGCCTTTCCCATTTCCCCACCTAAAGCGTCAATCTCTCTAACCAAATGCCCTTTTGCGGTTCCACCAATTGAAGGATTACACGGCATGTTTGCGATTTGGTCAAGCGACATAGTAAGTAAAATGGTTTTGCAGCCCAATTTTGCCGACGCTAAAGCCGCTTCAATTCCAGCGTGACCAGCTCCAATAACAACAATTTCCACTTTGTCTAATAAATATTCCATTAAATCACCTCTCCATTACACCGTATTCAACAAAAAAATATATAAATATTAGTTTTTTAGCTATTTGCCAACACAAAATTTTGAAAAAACCTCATCAATAACGCGTTCTGATGAGATCTCGCCTGTCAATTCTAATAAATGATCGATAGCGCCTTCAACGGATACACAAATAGCGTCCCATGTTAAGCCGTTTCCTATTGCATTTATTGCTTCTTGCAAATCTTCAATAGCTTTTTTTACTGCGATTTTTTGTCTTTCATTAAAAATTAAAGGCGCGCTGCAATCGAAAGAATTCAGCTTCATTAATTCGAGCATTTTTTGTTTTAAAGTTTCTATTGTATCTGGCTTTTTGCACGACGTTTTAACAACACAGCTAAAATCCGAAACGTTAATTTTTTGTTCTAAAATTCCTAAATCCTCCTTATTTAAAACGCATATTTTTGGAATTTTAGCATATTTTCTTAAAAATTCTAATTCTTTTTTATCAATATTTTGGGATCCATCTGCTATAAATAAAATTAAATCTGCCTCTTCTAATTTATCTTTTGCTCTTTCAATTCCAATTTTTTCTATAGCATCTTGAGTCGATCTGATGCCAGCGGTGTCAAATAAAATAAAAGCAAGTCCACCAATTTGAATCTCGCTTTCGACAATGTCCCGAGTGGTCCCGGAAATGTCAGTCACAATGCTCTTTTCTCTTCCAGACAAAAGGTTCGTGATTGTTGATTTTCCAACGTTTGGTTTTCCAACAATCACGGTTTTCACTCCGCTTTTCACTAAATTTCGCAATCTATACTTTTTTAAAATTTTTTCTAGTTCAATTTTTAACATACCAAGTTCTTGCGCAACATTTTTCGAATCAACCAAATCAATATCTTCGTCAGGATAATCCAGCCAAGCTTGAATATGACCATCAATTTCAACCATATTTTTGCATATATTATCAATTTTTTTATATAAAGCTCCATTTTTTGCCGCATTAGCCGCCTTTAATGCAAGAACAGATTGCGCATTTATTAAATCCATAACCGCTTCAGCTTGAGTTAAATTCATTTTGTTGTTCAAAAAAGCTCGTTTTGTGAATTCCCCATTTTGAGCGGGACTCGCCCCATTAGCATAGCATAATTCCAAAACTTTTTCTATGATTAATATTCCGCCATGGCATGATATTTCAACAGTATCCTCACCAGTGTAGCTATTTGGAGCTCTGAAAACCAGCGCCACGCCATCATCTATAATTTCCTCTTTCTCAACAATATGGCCATATGCCGCAGTATATCCGTTTAGCATTTCTAGATTTTTTTTCACAGGACGAAAAATTTTAGACGCTATTTTAATAGAATCAATTCCGGACAACCTAATGACAGCTATCCCCGACGGAGCAATAGGGGTGGCCACAGCTGCAATACACTTTTCCAAAAAATTTCACCTCATTAAAATATATATTTAAAAGCACAAAACAAGGAGAGACCCTCAAAGCCCCTCCCAAATCAAATATATGATTTCTACTTTAAGTCAACTTTTTTATATTCAGCATGCTCATTTCCCGCAACTTTCAAAAATTCTTTTTCAAAATCATATGTATGAAACGAAGAATCAATGTCAACAATTTTTGAATCGTGATTTTTTTTGTTGCTAAAAAGGTATGGCTGCTTTGATCTAGACGGTTTTTTATAGTCTAAAGGTTCCCCTGTCCAGCCGCTCGCAGGATAAACGATAACTCTGCGGTTCGGGTCCACTCCTATAGACCGAGAATAAACTCCCTCCATCTTAGAAATATATGAATGAATTATCCTTCTTTCATACGGATTCATCGGCTCTAAAACGATGGATTTGCTCTTTTCAATCGCTGTCGTCGCAACGCGCTTCCCAAGATCTTGAAGACTTTTTCGCCTGTTTTTCCTAAAATCTCCACTGTCCAAAATAACTTTCATATATTGCCCTCCGTCGCGATTTGCAGAAAGGACAACTAAATACTGAATCGCATTTATCACTTCGCCAAATTTTCCAACAACAACAGCAATATTCTCGCCGCTCAATTTAATCTCCAAGTTATTTCTATAGTCAAATTCTATTTCTTGCTTGATTTCTCCAACGCCAAGTGACTTTAAAATTGAATCCAGATACTCACAGGCAATTCGCGCCTTTTTTTGCATATATGCATTCGGAATATCCTCTATTTTATAGTATTTAACGTTTGGATCAAGCGCCAACTCTTCATTTTCGGCTAAACTTGACCCCGGCTCAACTTTTTTCGCGCGATCCAGCTGACCAGCAGCTTGAATGCCACTTTCTGGAGAATAAGTGATTTCATATTTGGGGAGCTCTTTAAATATGCCAAACAAAAGCTTTTTACCCTTTTCAATCAATTTAACATTTAAAAAATCTTCCTCTAAATTCAATTGCTGAGCAGCAATACTAAGCGCTTGTTTCTCACTTTTTGCAGCCACTTTGATTTTATCAGCCATTTAAAATAACCTCCCAGTTAATAAAAAACAAAATTTTAGACTTTAGTTGAAAATAAAACACTCAAATTAAAATTATATAAATATATCAGCTTTCGGTTTCTTCGTCATACATCTTTGCAAGCCGTTCCCTTGCTGCCAAAACCCTGTCTTTATCGCTTTTAGCCACGCCCCCTCCGACCTCCGAATTTTTCTGCTTAAACGATTTCTTCCTGTTTTTTCTGGCCTGTTGAAACTCCTTGGCGGCAGCTTCTTTGAGGTCTTGAACATTATAGAATCTGCTCAAAACTAAAACCTGCGCTATTTGAAGAATATACCCAATGATCCAATATAAAACAACGCCCATTGGAACGGATAGCGCTATGATAAACGAAAACACTGGCATAAAAAACATAATAAACTTCATGCTAGACATCCCAGGCACATTTTCCGCAGACCCGTTTATTTTCATACTAATAAATATGGATAAAAAACTCAAAATCAAAGACAAAATTGGAACAATCATCGTTATCGACGAAAAATTCGCAATGTCTCCAAGATTAAAGCCCAAAAAATTCAAGTCTATGGCCCGAACAGCATCGGCAAATCCCTCTCCCAACTCCTCATATTTATGGGGATCCAGGGAAAAATCATTGATAACGTTTAACTGCGCAGACATAGAGGCTGGGCTTCCTGTTGAAGATGTGAATATTTCAACAGCTCTTGCAATGGTGTCGCTGCCAAGATGCAAAATGTGGGTTAATGGGCGATATACCACGTCAATCATTCCCGCCAAAACAATGACCGGAATAAACATGGTCAAACAACCAGAAGCCGGGCTAATATTGTGCTCTGCATATAATTTTTGAAGCTCCTCCATTTTTTTCGACGGATTTTTCGCATATTTTTTGTTTATGTCATTAATATACACCTGAAAAGCACTCATTCTTGCAGTTGACTTTTGCTGTTTGATTGATGTTGGAACCAAAATCAGCCTCAACAATATGGTAAAAATAATTATGGCTAGAGCATAATTTTGAAAAATTTGATATAGTAGCCAAACAATATAGCCAAGCGGCACTCCAATAATCTCATTCAAGAAAGCCATACATTCCTCCAAATAGATCTCTTTATATAATTCAAGCAAAAATCACTTTTAAATACTATGCTCGTTGATAGCAGCATAATGCGCAAGATTTTTCAACCATTTTAACATAGCTCGCTAAAATTTTTCATCTTATTCAGGCGGCTTCAAAACAGGATCATATCCCCCTTTAAATAGAGGATTACACCTCAAAATCCGAGCCAGACCCATAAAAAGCCCTTTTAAAGGCCCATAAAATTCCACAGCATCTAGAGTGTATCTGGAACATGTTGGATAATACCTGCATCTTGCGGGAAAAGCTGGGGATATTTTTTTCATGTAAAATTTTAAAGCAAAAATCAACAAACTTTTCAAAACAATCCAAAACCCCTCTTTAGTAAACCAATTTTCATATTCGATATTTTTTTCTCAAAAAAGCCACACTTTTTTTTATTTCCATGTAAACCTTTCCCATTTTCACCGAGACGCAAGGCTGTTTTGCAACTATGACGACGTCAAGCCCTCTAAAATTTTCTTCTTTTTCAAGCAAAGCGTAGGCCGCTTTAATCATTCTTCGAACCCTGTTTCTGGCGACAGCGTTTCCAACCTTTTTGCTGGCGGTTATTCCAAGCCTTGCCTTGTCAATCCTATTTTTATATAAATACACGACAACTAAAAAGCCATTTTTAAATTTTGCCCTGTAATACATGCGTCTAAAATCTGTGTTTTCTGTGATAGATATTGTATATATCATAAAATTTCCCAAAACAAAATCTTTTTACATTGTTTTTTCTATGACTGAAATAAATATAACAAAACAACTGTTAATTTTCATCAAATTTTAAAAAAACACCCAACGTAAACTAATATGAAAGCTTTTTTCTCCCTTTCAATCGGCGCCTGGCCAAAACCTTACGCCCGTTTCGCGTTGACATTCTCTTTCGAAAGCCATGAACCTTCGATCTATGGCGCTTTTTAGGCTGGAATGTTCTTTTCATATCACAAAACCCTCCTCTCGCAGATTAATAAATATATCCAAAAAAACTGGCGTATGAAACTAATGCTGGAAAATAAAATCTACACAACTCAAGTAATTATATAACACTCAATCAACATTTGTCAAGTAAAAATAAAAAAATTATAAACAAGGGCGCCAAAAAGCCCCAAATTAATATGAGGCTATTTCAGCTCAACTTTAGCGCCAGCTTCCTCCAACTTAGCTTTCATCTCTTCAGCATCAGCCTTTGAAACCGCTTCCTTAACAGCTTTTGGAACGCCGTCAACGATCGCTTTTGCGTCTTTCAGGCCAAGTCCTGTTATTTCCTTAACAAGCTTGATAACGCTCATTTTGCTTCCGCCAACTTCAGTTAAAACAACGTCAAACTCGGTTTTTTCCGCTTCTTGAGCTTCCCCGCCGCCTGCCGCGCTAACCATAACCGGAGCAGCTGCTGAAACGCCAAACTCCTCTTCGATCGCCTTAACCAGTTCGTTTAACTCCAAAACCGAAAGGCTTTTAATTTCTTCAATAAACTTTGCAACATCAGCCATGATGTGTAACCTCCTATGATAATAAATTTTAAAAATATTACTAAAAATTCTAGTTTTCACTTGGCTTTTCTTCAGGCTCAGACGCCGTTTTTTCATCACCATCGCCGCCATCGGCATTTTTTTCCGCAACAGCATTAAGAGCAATTGCAAGCCCTCTAATTGGAGCAACCAAGACGCTGAGCAATTGGCCAATAAGCTGTTCTTTCGTTGGCAGCGCGCCAATTTCACATATAGTCTTTACGTCCAAAATTTCGCCATCCATAAAGCCGGTTTTAATTGAAAATTCAGTCGTCTCTTTTAATTCTTTTGCATATTTTGACAGAATTTTTGCAACGCAAACAGGATCTTCAGGGCTCAGAGCTATTGCGGTTGTTCCTGTTAAACTGTCGCCAAAATCCAAGCCCGCTTCTTTAGACGCAAATCTCAACATGCTGTTTTTAACAACAAAATAATCAATTCCCGCCTCACGCATCTCTTTTCGGAGCTTAGTATCACTTTCGACATTAATTCCCTTATATGAAACTAAAACGCCAACATTTGATGACTGTATTTTTTGGGAAAGTTCAGAAACAAACTGCTTTTTTGACTTTAAAACTCTCTCACTAGGCACTTCACATTCCACCTCCACTCTCAGTATATAGAATAAAATAATAAATTCGAGGGTGATAGGCAGTCTTTCTAATCTAACAAAAAACAAAAAGCCCTCTCCAAAAAACCGATGGAGAAAGGCATAAAGACCCCTGGAAAAAGGCTTTAAAAGTTTCTCCTCGGCAGGCAAAACATTATACCCTAAAAAAGGGAACCTGCTGTCTATAGAAAAACAACACATCACCGCTTGAAGTATTATATCAAATAAATTGAAGATTGTCAAGCTCTAAATTTCAAAATAACAAAATTTTTTATGGATCCATATTTAATATTGACAAAACAAAAAACATCCACTATAATCTATTTACCTTATTGGATTGGAGTGGTTTTTGTATACTACACAAATGAGCTGGGTTTTCAGATATTTGCGACTATTATCATTTTTTTGTTAAAATATGTCTTCAGCGCCATGTCATATTTTTGCCTCATGAGCACAAGGAATATGCGCTTTAAATATCTCGCATTTGTCCCCATATTCAACACAACATATGTTTTGGGAAATATTGCTGACTCAATTAATAAAGATTACTTTGCCAAGTCATATTTTAGATTTTTTTTGCTAGTATCCTATTTAACCGCGCTGGTTGCTGGGGGATTAGCTTTGTTCCTTATGTCAAAAAACATTCCAAATTTTGAACAGTTTTTGTTTGAGTCTTTAGCCAGTGAGTCTAGAGGCTTTGAAGTTTTGAATTCAACCCTTAATTTAAATTCTTTGCAGGTTAATCTGCTAATTTCTCTTTTGATTTTGACTTTCGCAGCCGCCTCAACTTTCAATCTTGTTTTTAGCTTTTGGTGTTTCTACATTATATATGGAGAATATAGCAAGGCTAAATCAAGTTCATACACACTCATGACGATCATTGGAGGAGGCTTTTTAAACATCAAATTCCTGCCGCCGCTGATTGTCTTCACCATCAGACACAACACCCCAATCTTTGAATTTCTAAATAAAGCAAAAACTTCAGATTTAAATAAAACATCTTCAACCAAGCCGTGATATAAGGAAGATGTTTTATTTTTAATTTTTTGAATACTTCTAGAAAAAAACGCCATTATCAATCACAAACTGTTGACTTTTAATCCTTTTTGTGGTATAATGCGCCCGTGTAGATTAAATAATATTATATTGTTAGGATGTGTATGGGATATGGTTAATGGTAATGAGAGCCTGGTTGAGCTTGGTCCTTTTGGCATTTTTCTTGCGTTTGTTCTCTTTATTTGGATGTTTTTTTCCCAGGTTTTAAACTATGTTTTTCACGCAACAGCTTTCAGTCAAATCATGCAAATCAAAAAAATCAGCCGCCCGTTTCTTGCGTGGCTTCCAATCGGCGGAAACTATTCCCTTGGCAAAATATGCGATAGTATTAACAATAAAAACAACAAAAAGAGTAATTTTAAAATTTTGCTAACAATTTCTGCGTCCTGTTTGCTCGTAACATATGCTTTATGTGTTATAATATACAAATCATCCGCCGCAGCTTACGGAACTTATGCTCCAAGCAACAGGGTTTTAACCTTTTTGCTGCTTAGTTTTTTTGTGATATGCACGGTTTTTTATATTATATCGCTTAATTGTGTTTTTAAAGAGTTTTGTCCAAACAATTCTAAATATTTTGCTCTTTCATTAATATCCACCATGTTCCCTATCGTTCCGTTTATTTCAGGCATAATGCTTCTAAAAGCAGCCAAAAGCGCTGAAAATTTGAGCTCAAAAACCTAATTTTTCTCAAATCACTCAAGTTTTTATTAATTGATATACATCCCCAAAAATTCGACCATGTTAAATATTTTAGATATATGTTGATAAAAAAGCGTTATTTTAATTTTTTTAACAAAAGGAGAAAGACTATGGATAGAGCTTTTTATAAACAGATCCTTGGTTTTGCGGTTATTATTGTCGTCATATATATAATCATGGTTTTTTTGAACTACATTTTTCAATCAATGGCAATGTATAGATTGATGAAATCCAGGAAAATCAAGGCTGCGTTTTTAGCGTGGATTCCAATAACATATTGCTACGCGCTTGGAAGCATATATGACAGCATCAAACGGGAAAACGGCGAAAAAACATATTTTCGATTTGCTATTTTACTGATTCATATCGTCTTTTTGGTTTTGCAATCTAATGTTTTAATCAAATTGATTTTGAAATTAATCAACCTGATTCAATATAATCTAAACTCAGAGGTTTTGCCGCTTATGCGGGATTATATCTCCAACTCGTCGGTGAATTTTCTTCCCGGCCTTCTGGCTTCAACTCAAACTGTGATGTGTTTTGTCTGCATATACGCAGTTTTCAAAACATACGCTTCAAACCGCCCGTCATACTTTGTAGTTTCATTAATATTCACTTTGATCCCCATTATTCCCTTCATCCCCGGGATATATTTATTGAAAGCGTCCAAAAATCCCCCTGTTTTCCAAGCAAAATTGAGCTTTGCCTAGAGCCTATCAGGGCCGCTATTTTGGAGGCGTTTGAATTCTAAAGCTTTTTTGATCCACTAAAAACAATGAATTTTTATTTTAATTTAGTCTACAAAAATTTCTTCCCCACACACGCATATCGCGTATATATATTCCAAAAAACAAATTTCAAAAGGAGTGTTTTTTTATTTATGACCGAGCTTATTGTTGCTTTAATTTTTTTAATAATGTTATTCTTATGGATTGCATTTATTGTTACGATCTTTTTACAGTATATTTTTTCATCAATAGCAATATTTAGAATGATGGAAAAACAAAACATTGACTATCCCTTTCTTGCTTGGATCCCGATAATGAACTGTTATGCGCTCGGAAGCGTTCATGACGATATAAAACGCAAGAAAGGAAAAGACCCATATTTTCGTTTTATTCTGCTTGCGTGTGTTCTAGCTCAAACGATTTTTGCCGCTTATGCAATGACCATAATCATTCCAATCTTCACCCGGCTCACACAAATTTCCTCCTCAAACGACATGTATTTGTATATCTCTCAACTAACCTCCTCAACTCAAGTGCAAATTGTGGGATGGGCGGGGCCGGTTATTCAAATTGCCAGCATGGCATGTACCGTTATCTATTTGATTTGTCTGAATGTTATTTTTAAAAAATATGCTCCAGAAAAGCAGTCGTATTTCGTTTGCTCCGTTATATTCACGATCTTTCCTATTGTTCCTTTCATTCCCGGATTATTTCTCCTAAAAGCCTCAAAAAATAATCCAGCCGAGGACCAATTGATATACACCCAGCGCTAATTTAAGTTAAAAATTTAAAGAAAAACAAGTATATGTCAACACTTTCACAAATTGTATATTAATTTATTTTTTATCCATATAGTGTTTTTGAGAATATTTTAAATAAAAAATATGAACAACAATAAGGAAGTGATTTTTCGTGGATTTCATACACGATGTTAAAATACTTGCATTTATCTTGTTGATGTTTTGCGCAATGTGCGTTTTGGAGTATATATTTCATTCGCTAGCTATATATAAAATAATGAAAAAAAGACAGCTCAACAAACCTTTTTTAGCATGGATTCCATTCACATATTCATATGCTCTTGGAAGCGTGTATGACGATATAACGCGCGAAAAGCAAAGGGACTATAGGTTCAGGCTGATTTTGCTGATCTCAAACATGCTTATGCTTCAAGTTGTCTGTATATTTGCGATTTTCAAAAAATATATTCCAAACAAAAACATATATCTCGTTCTCGCGCTGATATTTACAATAATTCCAATCATTCCCTTTGTTCCCGGCCTCTGCCTTTTAAAAGCAGCCGAAAAATAAGTCTATTATAATATTTTGATTCAAAAATGCGAGCAGAACCCAAACGTTGTGTGTGGGTTCTGCGGATTTCAGAACTTTTTAAATTGTTGAAAGGAGGTGAAATTAACATGCAAGAAATGACAAATTGTTTCGGGATCGTTCTTTGGATTTTCTTAATGATTCTTTTTATGTATCTTTCTATTTCGTTTATTTTAGCATATGTTTTTGGGGCTTTAGGAGCATATAGAATAATGGAAAAAAGAAACATTCCAAACGCATTTTTGGCCTGGATTCCAGTTACAAATATGTGGGCTCTGGGAAGCATTTACGATGACATCAAGAAAAAAGAGGACAACGGAAAAGACCCCAAATTCAGGATTATTATGCTAGTTGTCAATTTAGTTCCAGTTTTATTTTCAAATAGCTTAAACTCAAATCCATTTTATCAATTCCAAGGAAGCATTCATTTTTCGTTTAATATAGGCTACGGGGTAACCTCAGCTGCGTTGATTGCTCAAATAGTTCTATACCTGATTTGCCTAAAAACGATTTTTGAAAAACACGCTCCAAATAAAAGCTCATACTTCACACTTTCCGTATTGTTCAGCACTGTTTTTGTTCTGGTTGCTCCTTTTATCCCCGGATTGCTTCTCTATAAAGCGTCAAAAAACGATCCTGAAAATGAGAAAAAATTTCAGCACAATATGTAGATTTTCTAGATAGACGCCCTCAATTTGCCAAGCGAGTTGATTTTTTAGTTTGGCAGATCGGGGCTGTCTTTTGTCGATTTTTAATTAACTTTTTGTATTAAAAGAGGTATATATTATTATGAAACTTCTGGCAATTGATTCAAACAGCATCTTAAACAGGTCATTTTACGCAATTAAAGCCCTTGCAAATTCAAGCGGATTTCCAACAAACGCAATTTTCGGGTTTTACAGCGTTTTGGACAAAATCATCAAAGAAATCCATCCAGAATATATTGTTGCTGCCTTCGACCTAAAAAAGCCAACTTTCAGACACAAAAAATATGAAAAATATAAAGCCAACAGGCACAAAATGCCTGATGACCTGGCAAAACAGCTCCCCCAAGTCAAAAAAATGCTGTCGCTGCTTGGAATATATATCTGCGAACAGGAAGGGTTTGAAGCGGATGATATATTGGGGACATTGTCAAAAATTTGTCTTGAAAACGAGGTTGAATGCGTCATCGCAACGGGAGACAGGGATAGTTTGCAGCTTATTGAAGACGGGGTCAGCGTTCGGCTTTCAACCAACAAGCAACCAATCATATACAACACGCAAAAAATTTTAGAGGAATATGGAGTTTTGCCGAAAGAACTGATTGAGGTCAAGGCGCTGATGGGCGACAGTTCTGACAACATCCCGGGAATAAAGGGAATTGGGGAAAAAACCGCGCTTTCTTTGGTGTCTAAATATCACAACATAGACAATATTTTTTCCAATATATCAAATCTTGACGCGACAAATCGAATAAAAAACCTTTTAATGGCGGATGAAGCTGAAAAAATGTGTCGCTTAAGTCGCGAACTGGGAAAGATATACACCAAAGTTCCAATTGACAAAAAACTTTCAACATATAAACGAAAAGACGTTGAAAAAGAAGGTTTGATTGAATTTTTGAAAAAATTTGAACTAAAAAAAATACTAAATCAGCTCAAAAATGAAGGGGTTTTGGCCGAAAATCAGCAAAATCAGGACGTTTACAAGCAAATTGTTAAAAATCCAGAAATTTCACACGCCAGCCAAAAAATCGAAAATATGAAAGAGCTTCACTTTTTTTTGGATAAAAACCATCTATATATCTTTTCCGACTCTGAAATTTTCGAATTCAGCTCAAATCAAAACTTGGCCTTTAGGGAGCTTGTTTCAAAAAGCGACAAACCTAAAAAAACAACAAACCTAAAAGAATTATACACATATTGCGAAAAAAATAAACTTCCGCTGGAAAATGTGGTGTTTTCTTGTGACATAGCTTCGTATTTAATTGACGTTTTAGCAAAAAGCCATGACGCGCAAACAATTTCAGACGAATATTTTGGTCAAAACTGCTGGCCATATTGTTTTGTCGACCTGTGCTTGATGCTGGAGCAAAAATTAAAGCAAAAAAATCTCATCTCGCTTTTCAATGAGGTTGAACTCCCTCTTGCAAAAATTCTCTCAAAAATGGAGCTTTTGGGGGTTGCAGTCGATCTAAACTCGCTTGAAAATTTTTCTGATTATGTTGGCCCAAAAATATCCCTGCTTGAGTCTCAAATATATGAATATGCGGGCAAGACTTTCAACATAAACTCAACCAAAGAGCTCGGAAATGTTTTGTTTGAAAAGCTAAATCTGCCAACGGGAAAGAAAACCAAAACCGGATATTCAACAAGCGCCGAAGTTTTAGAAAAGCTGGTTAAACACCACCCCATTGCCCAAAAATTGCTTGAATATCGAACCCTGACAAAGCTAATGTCAACATATGTTAACGGCCTAAAAAAGCTCATCTCCCCCGACGGACGAGTTCATTCATGCTTTCATCAGACCCAAACCAAAACCGGAAGAATCAGCTCAACCAAGCCAAACATGCAAAACATTCCCACAACAACTGAAATTGGCCGAAATATGCGAAAATTTTTTGTCGCTGGGCCAAAAAAAGTTTTAATAGACGCAGACTATTCCCAAATTGAACTTCGAATTCTGGCTGAAATTTCCCAGGATCAGAAGATGATTAAAGCCTTTGGGCGCGGCGAAGACATCCACGATTTGACGGCTTCACAGGTTTTTGGATTTGATAAAAACTCGATTCCAAAAGAAATCAGGCGCAGGGCAAAAATAATAAATTTTTCGGTGATATATGGAATCAGCGCGTTTTCTCTCGCCAAAGACATCGGCGTCCCAATTCAAGGAGCAAAAGAATATATAGACTCTTTTTTTAAAAGCTACAGCGGCGTTAAAGAATATATGGAAAAAATCGTTAAAAAAGCCGAACAAACCGGAGAAGTTCGAACGATGATGGGGCGCTTGAGAAAAATTCCTGAAATAGGATCAAAAAACAAAAACATCAGGGCATTTGGAGAGCGAATCGCAAAAAACACTCCAATCCAAGCAACAGCAGCAGACATAATCAAAGTCGCCATGGTTAAAGTCCAAAACCGCCTTGAGCGCGAAAATTTAGACGCCAATTTGATTTTGCAGGTTCATGACGAGCTCCTAATTGAATCAAGCGAAAAAGACGCCGAAAAAGCGGCCGGGATTTTAAAAGAAGAAATGGAAAGCGCAGTCAAAATGTCTGTTCCGCTGGTTGTTGAAATTGGAATTGGAAAGTCTTGGTTTGAGGCTAAAAGATAATAGGCTCGGAGGAAAGGAGGGCGATATGAAAATTTGCAAACTAAACGATGATCTAGCCCCGCAAGCGCTAAAAATATACAGAAATTGTTTAAACCAGTCAAACTTTTCCGAAAACTCGCTCAAACTAACAAATTCATATCCACATAATAACATATATCTGGCTCAAATCGGCCAATCTGTTTGCGGCCTGATAGACTATTCAATCCTTTCAGATCAGGCCTTTGTCAATAACATAGCCACGATTGCTCAATATAGAAATTCCGGCGTCGCTTCAAAATTGATGGAAAGCATGCTCACAAAATGCAAAAATTTAAAAATTAAATCAATCTCTTTGGAGGTCCGGATTTCAAACCAAGCCGCAATAAATCTATATAAAAAATTCGGATTTTCGAAAATATCCAAGCGGAAACGAATATATTCAGACCCGGTTGAGGACGGCTGGGTCATGACGCTTGAGATGAAATATGGCCAATAAAAGCCCAAAATTTCTTCCATATTTTACATATTTTAAAGCTATTAGACATTTTTTGACCCCAGACGCTGTTGACAAATTTCGATTTTTTTCATAAATTGTTTTGGGGTGAGTTTAATGAAAGTTTTTGCAATAGAAACGTCGTGTGATGAAACAGCAGCAGCAATTGTTGAAAACGGGAGAAAAATCATATCTTCAACTGTTGCAACTCAAATTCAAGAACATTGTCTGTATGGAGGAGTTGTTCCGGAAATCGCTTCCAGGCGCCACTGCGAGTCCATAAGTCAGGTTGGACAAATCTGTCTTAAAAAAGCAAATCTCGATTTTTCAGAAATTGACGCAGTCGCAGTCACTTTTGCGCCAGGGCTTATTGGGTCTTTGCTGGTTGGGGTGAGCTATGCTAAAGGCCTCAGTTTTGCCCTACAAAAGCCGCTTATCGCTGTCCACCACCTTCGTTCACACATAGCATCGGCCTATCTTTCAAATCAAAATTTAAAGCCGCCATTTCTCGCGCTAATAATCTCAGGGGGCCATTCGCATATCGTTTATGTTAAAGATTATTGCCGATTTAAAGTTGTTGGCAGGACAAGAGACGACGCTGCGGGGGAAGCTTTTGACAAGGTTGCTCGAGCTTTGGGATATCCATATCCCGGGGGAATTCAAGTGGATCTAGCCGCAAAATCCGGAAACAAAAATGCATATAATTTCCCACGCCCAAAAGTTGAAGGATCGGAATTTGATTTCAGCTTCTCCGGCCTCAAAACTGCTGTTTTAAACCAAATAAACAACTTCAAGCAAAAATCTCTCGAGCCAAACAAAAACGATTTATGCGCTTCATTTCAGGAGGCTGTTTGCGATATGATTTCAGCGCGAATTGTTTTGGCTGCCAAAAAATTTTCCCAGACCCAAATTGTTGTTTGCGGGGGGGTTTGCGCAAATTCTGCCATTAGAGCCAGGCTAAAAAAAGAATGCAAGAAAAACAATCTAACGCTATATCTTCCGGACATAGCTCTTTGCGGGGATAACGCTGCTATGGTTGCGTCTCAAGGATACTATGAATTTTTAAACAACAACATCGCCGACATGTCTTTAAATGCATTCGCATCTTTGGCAATTGATTACTAGGCCCGCAGTAAACAAAAACAAATCATAAATTTAAAGTTAAAACATTTTTTGGCCAAAACATCTAAATAGCAATTAACTCTGATTGTGTTTTGGCAAAACTAACAAATACTTTCTATTTTTCCATTAAAATTTGTCTATTTTGTGGAAAAGTAAAAATTTTTTATGAATTTTAAAAAAAACAATATATAAAAAAACGACAAAAAATACACCTTATTATATAAATTGCGATTTATTTCGACAAACGAATTTAAAGGATTATTGTCTAAAACAAACTATGTTTAAAAAGTTTATTGAAATTTTAACTTCGACAGTATTCTTCTTTCTTCCCGTTATTGCGCACATAAGGTCGTGTTATGCTTATCTAGCACAACATGTTGTAATTTTTGTAAGAAATATGTATGGATTGGAGCACAGGTTATGGAAAACAAGATAGTGGTTTGTAAAAGTTGTATTGATGAGTGTAATGATCTTATGAATCAATTGAAAAACAACGGCTTCAATGTTATTGTATCTCCAAGGGATGGCGAGGCGATGATAGGCTATATTGAAGAAAAACGCCCAATCGCCGTCATTTGCGAGGCTTTTATGCCAAACCGAGATGCAATCGGTGTAATGCAAAAATTTAAAGATTTAAAATACATGCCAAAATTTATCGTAGTGTCTTCTTCAAACAATATGTTTTTAGAAAAGGAAATCATGAAAAACGGCGCCAGCTATTTCGTTTTAAAACCATTTTCAACGTCATCTCTGGTTAGCGTCATCAAAAATATCACAAACATCAACCCATCAAATCAAACCTCGATTAGAATGGAAAACACACTCCAAGAGCAGGTGACTAAAATGATCCACCAAATAGGCGTCCCAGCTCACATAAAAGGATATCACTATTTGAGAAAAGGGATTGTTCTTTGCGTCGAGAATAATGATATGATAAATTCTGTGACTAAATCCCTATATCCCTCAATTGCCAAGTCGTTTCACACGACCCCGTCAAGGGTTGAAAGAGCAATTCGCCACGCGATTGAAGTCGCTTGGGATCGAGGAGATGTTGATGTTTTAAATTCATATTTCGGGTATACAATCCACAACGGACGAGGCAAGCCAACCAATTCAGAATTCATAGCTATGCTCTCCGACAAAATAAAATTGCAACAAAATTCGCTAAAAATTGAGCTGGCTGTTTAAATAAACGCTCAAAAAACAATGAATTTCAAAATTTGCTAAAACATTCTTTGCAAAAAGGGGTGTTTTAGTGATTTTTTATTAAACGCGAAAATTTTCTAAATATCAGCTAAAATTCAACTTTTCAACATGATGTTAACATTGTGTTGAAAACATTTTGCCCAAAATATACTGATACTAGCTTAAATAAACCATTATATGCGATATCTCTCAAAAAACCTGCTAAATTTTTGAATTAATCGCGTTTATAAATTGAACATGATAAAAAGCCTTATAATGTTAGAAATTTTTCTAATAAAATGTTTTTATTATTATAAAACATAAAATTCTGTTGTGTTTCTGACAAATATATGATATAATTATAAATAAGGGGTGATACATATATAAATATTTTATTCTTTTTACGAAAGGAGCGAAAAACCATGAAATTTAAACCCATAAAAAATTTAGTTAGTATTCTTTGCGCGGTGATAATCTCCATTTCCCTGGCTCTTCCCGTTTCCGCCGTTAAGCCAAAAGCGCCAAGCCAAGCAACAAGTCAGCAAATCAAAATCAACAATAATCTATCAAAGTCAATAATCGATCAAACATATAATTTGCTAAATTCATCAGATATCACAAAAAACTTGACTCAGTCTGAACTTTTTTTGGCAAAGTCATCACTGAGCGAACTCAAAAGCTTGTTTAAAAATTTATCGGTCTCCCAGATGGACCAAGCTCAAGAAATTTTTAAAAAGCTTAATATTTTACATAAATATGTCTCAAATAAATCCTCTCCCACAAACATAATAGAACTAACAAAAAATATTAACGAAACTTCAAAATACATAAAAAATCTTCCGCGACGACAGCTCCCTTCAAACTCCCTTAAACAAAACGCGGAAGAAGTCTTAAAAAAAATAAAAGAGCTGAAAATTCAAGATCGAAATCTCTCAAAATTTCAAGAATTCACCTCTTACCTTGACAAAGCTTTGAATTCTGAGCCCCAAGCTCCAATTGCTGAAAAACTTGACATCTTAAATTTGTTTTTTATCAACATTTTAAACGCCAATCCGCAAGCAACAAGATACTATGTTTTAAATAAGCTTCCTCAAAAAATTGATGAATTCATTAGCGCCGTCGCAAACCATCAAATAGCGCCAGATGAAGAGGCCGAAAATATCCCGCCAAGGCAAGCAAACAGAAATATACATAAAGTCGCAAAAAATCCCAATATACGCCCAATTTCAAACAAAAGCGCTGAAAATGCGCCAAAAACATCTATAACGCCCCAAGCAGCCCCGCAAAAGCAAGCCAAAACTATCCTTGAAGCACGCGCAGAAGAAGCTTCAAAAATAGAAGTTTTGGCGGAGGAGAGCCTGAAAGAAACCTGGGAAAAGCATATCCAAGCAGGACTTCAGGGGATAAACGACTGCTGGCTGTTTTCTGCGATAAATGTTCAAAATTGGTTTAATTTTAAGGATAATCAAAAAATTATTCGCGGACCAGCTCAGGCCCATGAAGAATTTTTGAGCAGGGGAGAGCCAAAAGGGCTTCTTGGACATTCTCAAAACCAGTTTGTTATCGCTAAATATCTGAAAAAATGCGGTTTTAACAGTTATGTCGTCCTTTCGTGTTTGGAAAAAAGTGATAAAGGAAATTTAAAGTTTAACAAATCTTTAGCCGAAATCTTGATAAAAACGCACTTTCTCAAAAGCCAAACTCCAATAATAATCCACAAAGAGCATCACTGGGCTGTTATTGCCGCCATCAACACAGCGTCCAATCAAGTTTTAGTTGTTGATTCTGGGTTTAGCAAACCTTTTTGGCAGAATTTGTCGGATTTATATGACAGCATTTCTGGAACATCTTGTTTTTTCAGAAATAAACCTTGCTATGCTCTAGGGCTAATTTTTGTCACGAACGAACAGCAAAAAATGGATAAACCCAAATCTATATCAATATTTCAACCGAGTGTTAATTTTTCTAGCACAATTGATATATTCAATGTGAATCAATTTTTAACAAACGCAATCGACGCTGCATCTAAATAAACAATATAAATTATTCACCCCCCAAAAAATTAATTAAAATATTGCGTTTCTAGCGCCACATATGGAATGTTTTAATTTTCATGCGTGGCGTGTTTTTTGCTGCGTTTTGTTTGGGCCAGCCGAACCCTTCTTCATAATTTTAGCCTTTTTTTAATCTGTTAACAACAAAAAAAATAAAATGTTAACAAAAAATTAATACTATTTATCAGATAATGTGATATAATTATTGGGATTTAATATGCGAGGCTTAATTAGATTTTTACACCACACAAAGGGGAGTGAAATGTGAAATATGCGTCAATTAAACAACCGCTTGCAATTTATCTTTCAAAATGATTGCGACAGTTTTTTCTGGTTTTACTATAACAACAAGTATTTTTAAACACGCTAAAAATAATTAATATGCGAAGCAACTATGGGGTTGTTTTGGCAAGTTGCAATTATTAAAAGCCTTGCTCAAAAAAGTATACACCAAAAAATTAAGCGCATATTAATCATAAAAAAAACTATATATTTGTCAGCTGATTCGGTTGGCTGATTTTTGCTTTGAAATTAATTAAATAATATCGCGTTATTATAATAAAAAAATATATAAATCAAAAATTTAAGGAGAAATTAAAAATGATTTTCACAACCACAAAGAAAATGCTTGCAGCAATATTCGCTTTCTGCATTGTCGCCTCAGCATCCTCTGCTGCTTTTTCCGTCGACTGCGATCCAATCGCAGAAACTAGCGCTGGCGAAATAATCAAAAAATGCAACCAAAAAATACATGACATGGAGGTCCTATGTTCCAATTGGGCTAAAAATATGCTTGAAAGAAATGAGGCCAATCGTTTCACCACACTTAGCAAAATTCACATCGCGTCTTTTAAAAGCCGACTGGAAATATTAAACCAAAATCTTAAATTATCGCATAATATTTCTGTTGAAAATCACGAAAAGGCAAAAATTTTGAACGAAATTTTAGATTCTATTGACAAATCGATTATATCAATTGTTGCAGACAATTTTAAAAGCAAAGAAACCTGTTCAAAGATAAATCTCCTAGATGGTTATATAGACTCTTTGAACAATTTTTTGACCACATCCCCTAAATCCAAACTTAGAAAAATGCATTCATATTTTTGCGAATCGGGAATAAAGTCTTTATTTCAAACAGCCCGCTTAGATATAAACCTTTGAATATAAAAAATTATATGGAGGGATCAATTTATGAAAATCAAATCATTAAAAAAATTACTTGCTGTATTGTGTGCTGCTTTGGCGCTGACTTTCGGGGGGATATCAGCAGAAGCTGTCAAACCTCGTCCCATGGCAACAATTGGCATGGTTGAAGTTCTTGACCGCTGCAACGTTCAATTGGATTTAATTAAAGACATTATTAAAGACCAGAATCTAAAAGCTCAACTGGCCAATGCCCCTAAAAATAAAGATTTAATCGAGGAAATAGAGTCAACATTAAAGCCTCTGGGAAATCTATATGTTGACTATTTGGATGATGCAAAATCGTTGAAAAAATCGCTTCGCAGGTTGTATGTCGAAATACTTGCTCTCAAAAATTATTTTCATAATTCGCAAATAAACGATGAAAATACAGTTCGTAATATTGAAAAAGTGATGATAAAATGCGCCGCTGTTAGTTTTATTAAAGCGCGAATTTTGATTAACGCAGAAGCTCTAGCCATGTGAAAATCCCGAAGCAAACATTCACATTATCCTCGCATTTTTTTTGCGGGGCCTTTATTTTTTTGCAGCTATCACTCCTCAACTGTCCCTTTAAAGCGTGAATATTAATCTGCTATTTTGCCAACAATAACACCAAATTAATTAATAAAGAAAGGAAAACAAGACTCATTAAACATGCAAAAAAAATTCCACATTTTAACGGATTTCATCACAAAATTTCAAGCGTTTTTGAGTCAAATTTTGGTGTCTAAAAATGGTAAAAAAAATTTGTTTATCAATAATCGCCCTTTGTTTGCTGGGACTTTGCGGATGTTCATCCAAGGAGACTCCAACCGAAATGACAAAAAGCAACCAGCCAAAAAGCAGTTCAACCATATCTCTGAGCACAAAATGTAATGGATGGGGCATGGGAAAAGACCTGGATGAAAAAAACTGCCCAATATCCTGCGTTGATTTTCAGGCAAAATATCAAAAATTTGGCGCATATTTTTATAACCCGCCAAAACAAGAGGGAGCGCAAAAAACAATAACTCTGACTTTTGACAATGGATATGAAAACGGATTCACAGAAAAAATCCTGGACACTTTAGACAAAAAACAGGTTAAAGCTGTGTTTTTTTTAACAGGCGACTATGCTAAAAAGAATGCGCCAATAATTGAAAAGATGGTCTCAAAAAATCATGTCCTTGGAAACCACTCACAAACTCACCCTTCCATGCCGGGAATAAGCGTTGAAAAAATGAAATCCGAAATTCAAACGCTCCACAAAACCATAATGGAAAAATTTGGCGTTGAAATGACCCTGTTTCGCCCTCCAAAAGGTGAATTTTCAGAGCAAAGTCTTGCCGTCACGCAAGAAATGGGATATAAATCAATTTTTTGGAGCTTCGCATACGCAGATTGGGACCCCAAAAAGCAACCAGATGAAAACGAAGCTCTAAATTCGCTAAAAAGCCACCTCCATGACGGGGCAATATACCTCCTACACACCGTTTCTCAAACCAACGCAAACATTTTAGCTGATTTTATTGACCACGCAAAATCACAAGGATATGAGTTTATCGTCCAAATGCAGCAATGAAAAATCTAGGCGTCTTCTTCGGCTTCGCCCGCCTTTTCAACATCTGAAAATTCTTCCCCAGAATCGTGTTCCGCTCGCGCAACAGTTACAACGCTGTCTCCAGGCCGCAGTTTCATCACCCTGACCCCGCTAGCATACCTTGACATCTTGGAAATGTCGCTGACTCGAATTCGTATTATCACGCCATAGCTTGAAATCATTATTAAATCATCGTCATCATCAACAACCTTGATTCCAACAACATATCCCCGCTCATCATTAACTTTATAGTTCCTTGTTCCGGAGCCGCCCCTGCTTTGAAGCCTATATTCGTCTATGCTGGTCCTGCGGCCTTTCCCTTTGGAGGAAATCGTCAAAACGCTTGCTCCTTCTCTCAGGCGCGCCATGCTCACAACTTCGTCGTCAGAATTCAGCCGAATCGCTCGAACGCCCATGCTCTGCCTTGAAGACGGGCGAACATCCTTCTCGCTAAACCGAATTGCCATCCCTTGTTTTGTTGCAACAATCAGCTCGCTTTGCCCTCTTGTCAGCCTCGTCCAAACCAATCCATCTCCTTGATTCAGAGAAATAGCAATCAAGCCTTTCTTTCTCAAATTTTTATATGCATCAAGCCTGGTTCGTTTAACCAGTCCGTTTTTTGTCACAAAAATCAAATATTTTTCGTCGCTGAAATCAGAAGTGCAGATCATGTTGGTTATCTTCTCGTCCGGCTCCAGCGAGAGCAAATTAACAATGTTTGTCCCTTTGGCGCTCCTTCCGCCTTCAGGAATTTCATAGCATTTCAGACGATACATCAGACCTTTATCAGTTATAAACAAAATGTGATCATGAGATGACCCAACAAAAAGCTCTTCAACAAAATCTTCATCCCTCTGCTTCATCCCGCTTATTCCTATGCCGCCTCTTTTTTGGAGCTTATATGAATCGGCAGGCTGCCTTTTAATATAGCCATAATGAGTCAGTGTCACAACGCAATCTTGGACAGGGATCAGGTCCTCAATGTCAACCTCGCCGCTGATTGGAACAATCTGAGTCCTTCGGTCGTCTCCAAATTTTTCTTTTATCTGGCCCAGTTCTTCAGTGATAATTGCTTTAATGCGCGATTCGTTTGCCAATATATCCTCAAAATCTTTGATCTTTTCAACCAGATCAACAAGCTCCGACTCAATCTTCTCTCGTTCAAGACTGGAAAGCTGGCCAAGCCTCATCTTAACAATCGCGTCAGCCTGAATTTCATCCAAGTCAAACCGCCGCATCAGTCCCTCTTTTGCCTCTTGAACCGTCTTGCTGCTTCGTATAATCTCAATGACCTGATCAAGATAGCTCAACGCAACCTTTAAAGCCTTTAAAATATGCTCCCGCTCTCTGGCCTTTTTTAAATCAAACTCAGTCCTTCGTCGTATGACGCTCTTTTGATGGTTTATATAATATACAAGCATCTCTTTTAGATTCATGACCTTTGGGACGCCGTCAACAATTGCAAGGTTTATGACGCCAAAAGTGTCCTGCATTTGAGTGTATTTATAAAGCTTATTGAGAACTATTTGCGGATTTGCATCGCGCTTTAGGTCGATAATAAGCCTCATTCCGTCTCGCCCAGATTCATCTCTTGGCGCAACAATCCCCTCGATTTTTTTATTTTTAACGTGGTGGGCTATAGATTCAACAAGCTTTGCTTTATTAACTTGATATGGGAGTTCGGTGACGACTATTCGGTTTCGGCCATTGCTCTTTTGCTCGATGCTCGCGCGACATCTGAGGGTTATTTTTCCCTTCCCTGTCGCATATGCTGCTCTGATTCCGGCCTGCCCCATGATGATTCCACCCGTCGGGAAATCCGGCCCTTTAATTTTTTCCATAATCTCGGCAATTCCAACGTCTTCATTTTCCAAAACCATAAACACGCCGTCAATAACCTCCCGCAAATTGTGAGGCGGAATGTTGGTTGCCATCCCAACAGCTATTCCTGAAGACCCATTAACCAAAAGATTCGGAAACCTAGACGGCAAAACGGTCGGCTCTTTGAGTCTGTCATCATAATTCATTCCAAAGTCAACGGTTTCTTTATTGATGTTTGTCAGCATTTCCATTGAAATTTTGCTCATGCGCGCTTCTGTATATCTATATGCAGCCGCAGGGTCTCCATCAACCGAGCCAAAGTTTCCATGCCCATCAACCATTGGATATCTCAGGGAAAAATCCTGCGCCATCCGAACCAAAGCGTCATATATAGAGCTGTCTCCGTGAGGGTGATAACTTCCCAAAACATTACCCACTGTATCTGCGCACTTATGATATGGCCTGTCTGGAAACAGATTATGCTCCCACATTGTGTATAAAATTCTCCTGTGAACCGGCTTGAGGCCATCCCGAACATCCGGCAAAGCCCTGCTAACAATAACCGACATAGAATAGTCCAAAAAAGACTTTTTCATTTCTTTTTCTATGTCAACCGGTATAACCTTCCCAACGCTGGGATCAAAATCCATTTCTCTTTCCATAAAACGTCTCCTCAACTTTTTGTTTCAACAATATATCTGTCTTCAAATTTTTTTGCGTATTCCCTGATTTTTTCTATTTTTCTCTCGTTTAGGCATCTTTTGGGAACAATATACATGTTCTGATCCGAGCCGATTATCATGAATTTTTCGTCATCTTCAATGAATTTATTGTCAAGGCATGTATATGCTATCCTGTTTGATCCGTCACTTTGTTTGATATATATCAAGTCATCATAAAATTTCATGCTAAAATTGAAACTTTGGTTGGCAAAAATTCGAGCTATGTTGTTTCGGTGAATAATCGGCATAAACCATATAACATAAAGTATTGCCAAAGCAATCCCTATGAAAACATAGTTATATATCTCCTTGTTGCTGTTAAAAATCATGTCAAACAAATTGATCAAAATGGCTAATAAGCAAAGCGCGATGTAAAAATATCTCTTCTTTTTTCGCTTTTCTTTTTGAAACCGCTTCAGACCCGCTTTAACTTCATGCGGCTTTAGATTATATGAAACGTTTAAGTGCTTCTGGCGATCGTGTTCATCATAATACCCCCCGGCCTCTTGCTCAAAATCAGCAACCAGATCTTTCGGCCGAACCGCGCCGTTTTCTTCAAATTCCATAAAGCATCCCTCTCTTTTTGCAAATTGTCTTGAAATTGTGATCAATTTTTTGAGAATTTTCAAGCTTTTGGCGTGTTTTTAATTTTAAATTTCAACCCATCCGGAACAAACTCACTTTGACTGTTGCTGGCGTTTCACGTGAAACATTTTGCGATAAAGCCCATTCCCCCAGGACAAATTCATCCAACCGTTATAGCAATATCAAAAAGACACTTAAACGTCCAGATTTTGAACATACTGCGCATTTTTTTCAATAAACTCCCTTCGCGGAGCAACTTTGTCTCCCATAAGAATCGTGAATGTCTCGTCCGCCGCTTCAGCGTCTTCCATATCAACTCGAATCATAACCCTGTTTTCGGGATTCATAGTTGTCTCCCAAAGCTGATCCGGGTCCATCTCTCCAAGACCTTTATATCTTTGAATTCCAATCTTAGCGTCTGGCTTTTGATCGCGCAGATCCCTTAAACACTGGTCTCGTTCGCTGTCAGAATAGGCGTATAGATGCTTTTTGCCGCAAGTTAACCTGTAGAGCGGGGGCTGGGCTAAATATATGTGTCCCTCGGATATGAGCGGCTTCATAAACCTAAAGAAAAACGTTAAAAGCAGCGTCCTAATATGACTCCCGTCAACGTCAGCATCAGCCATAATGACAACTTTATTATACCGCAATTTTGAAATGTTGAAATCCTCGCCGATCGAAGTTCCAAGCGCCGTGACAACCGGCATCAGCTTTTCATTTCCATACACTTTGTCTAGACGGGACTTTTCAACATTAAGCATCTTCCCCCAAAGCGGCAAAATTGCTTGATATTTCCTTTCTCTTCCGCTTTTTGCTGAGCCTCCCGCTGAATCCCCCTCAACAATATATAGCTCTGTCAAAGACGGGTCCCTTTCCGAGCAATCCGCCAATTTCCCAGGCAAAGACGCCCCATCCATAGACGACTTTCTTCGCGTCAACTCCCGCGCCTTCCTGGCTTCCTCTCTGGCTTTTTTTGCAACCAGACATTTTTCCATTATGCTCGAAGCAACGGCTGGATTTTCATCCAAAAAGTCGGTAAATTTTTCACTAATCAAATTTTCAAGCATCGGCTTGCATTCAACGTTTCCAAGCTTTGTTTTGGTCTGGCCTTCAAATTCAGTTTCCAATAATTTAACACTAATAACCGCTGTCAATCCCTCTCTCGAGTCATCTCCAGTCAACTTTTCGCCATCTTTCAAAAAATTACAACGTCTTCCGTATTCATTTAGCGTTTTAACCAAAGCGTTTTTAAATCCCGTCTCATGCGTTCCGCCTTCTGTAGTGTGTATATTGTTTGCAAAAGAGAGGATTAAATCATTATAGCTGTCGTTATATTGAAGGGCAACTTCCGCTTGGGATGTTTCGGTTTGGGTTTTTAAATAAACTATCTCATGCAGCGTTTCAAAACCTCTCTTTTTGTGTATATACTCCACAAAGCTTTTTATTCCACCTTCATAGTGCAAATCTTCCGAAATTTCTTCATCCCCGCGCCTGTCCGAAACAACAATCCTGACTCCCGCATTCAAAAACGCCTGTTCACGAAGCCTTTTGAGGACAATTTCATAATCATATTCAAGCTCGCTAAATATTTCACTGTCCGCCTTAAAAACAACTTTTGTCCCTGTTTTATCGGTTGTTCCGATTTCTTCAAGAGGTTTGCTATATTTTCCTCTTTCAAAACGCTGAAAATATGTTTTTTTGCCGTCATTAACCGTCACCTCAAGCCACTCGCTCAGAGCATTAACAACCGACGCTCCAACTCCATGAAGCCCGCCCGAAACCTTATATCCTCCGCCACCAAACTTGCCCCCGGCATGGAGAACAGTAAAAACAACTGTTAGCGCAGAAATTCCTTCTTTGGGGTGGATCCCGATTGGAATCCCTCGCCCGTCATCCGAAACGCTAATAACATTCCCGGGCAATATTTCAACATCAATCCTTTCGCAATAGCCGGCCAAAGCTTCGTCTATTGAATTATCCACGATTTCATACACCAAGTGATGTAGCCCCCGCGATCCAGTCGATCCTATATACATTCCCGGCCTCTTTCGAACCGCCTCAAGACCTTCCAAAACCTGAATGTCTTGTTCGCTATATCGTTTCACATCGCCCATAAATCCAATTCATACCTTTCCGAAAAATAATCTAAACAAATTTAACAGCATTTCACGCCCCAAAAGGAGCCAAGCATCAGATTCCCCAGGGAACAACTTCTCCATGTATATTTTAGCGCCTTTTTAAGAAAATTTCAAGCAAATTTGAAAGTTTTTTCTAAATTAATTTTAAAATTTAAGCTCAAGCTAGCCCCCCCCAAATGCTCTTTTTTTAATTATTTGAATCAAAAATTCTTCGAGGCTCTAGCATATATGGTTCTAGCCAAAAGCGGACTAAAATAGACTTTTTTCTCTGTCAGAACAAATGAAAGCGGGATATCGCGAGAAACGTCTTCTATTTGTCCATTTTTCTCGCATATCTTCAAATATTCCCTGGTTTTCTTTGAAATCGTCACCCTGTCAAGGTCAAAAACGCCAATGATTTCGCTCAATCTCAACGCTTTTTGCTCCCCGATGTCAATATACATAAACCTTTCCGTCCTCCATTTTGTATATTTTAGCATTTTTAAAACTCCTAGGAATTAAAGTCTCGCAACACGTTATGAAAATTTGGCTGCCTTGAATTTGATTTAAAATGTAAGCCTGTCGATCCACATCCAGCTCGCTCATAACGTCATCCAGCAAAATAACCGGATTTCGCCGACATATCAGCTCAAAAAGCTTGGCTTGAGCAAGTTTTAGCGCAATAACACACGACCTTTGCTGCCCCTGCGAGCCATATTCCCTTGCGCCCAAGCCTCCAAGCTTAAAGGCCAGATCATCGCGGTGGATTCCTATTTTAGTGTGCCCCATGTCAAAATCCGCTGATTGAAATAATTCTAATTTTTCAATATACTCCCTAAAATCATCTTCGCTATATATGTTTTTAAGCTTCCTGTCAAAAACAGTCGATTCATATTTAATTTCCAATGGTTCTCTTCCCCCGGAAATTTCTTGATATAGGCTCGCCAAAACTTTCGACATCTTTTCAACATAATCCTGGCGAATCATTGTTATTATCGTTCCGACTTGGGCCATCTTCTCGTTCCAAACCTCAAGCGTTTTAAAGCTTTTTAATCCGCTGCTTTTTAAAAGAAAGTTTCGGTGGGCCAAAATTTTTTCATACTGTTTGCAATATTTTAAATATCCGGGTTTTAGTTTAGCGATTGCGTCGTCTAAAAATTTGCGCCTGATTCGAGAGTCTCCCTGAATGATCGATAAACTCGCCGGAGAAAAGCAAACAGCATTAAAATTTTCATAAATTTCAGACACTCGCTTAATCGGAACTTCATTTAAAAAAAACTGATTTTTTTGTGATAAAATGGCCCTAGCTGTTTGCTCGCGTTCTAAATCACTAAACTTAAGCCGCAAGTTCGCAACATCTCGCCCAAATGCGATTTTTTTCGCGCTTTTTAGGTGAAACCGATCTTCCCCAGAAAACAAACCGATCGCTTCAAGCAAATTGGTTTTCCCCTGCGCATTTTGTCCATATATCAAATTCACTCTGTCGCAAGGGCATATTTTTGCGTTTCTGAGGTTTTTATAACCATCTGCAAAAAATTCATCAATTCTCATTTTTCACAATATACTCCACGCCATCCACCTCAACAATGTCAGAATTTTTTAATTTTTTCCCTCTAAGCCTGCAAATTTTGTGATTAACATAAACCTCGGAATTTAAAATTTTAGCCTTTGCCTCGCCTCCAGACGAACAAATTGACGCAAACTTCAAAAAGTCACCAAGCCTGATCTGGGGCGTTTTGATCTTTATTTCTTTCAACTTTCTCCCCCGCTATTTTAAAGATTTTTAATCCAGATTTTGGATTTTACAACGCGCATCAAAAATTTTTCGCCAATTGAAGTTATAGCCAAGACGAACCGGCCAAATTCAAGATTTTAGTCTAACAGGCAAAACCAAATATAAAAATTCGTCACCATCCGTTGGCTCAATTTTTATCGGCATCACAGGCCCGTCCATATTAATTTTAACCTGTTCGCATTCACAATGTTTTAGCGCATCCAGCATATATTTATTATTAAACGCGATTTTTTCAATTGGATTTCCAGTCATCTCAACCAAAAACTTGTCATTAACCTGTCCCAAACTGCTTTCGCATCTCAAAAACACCTTTGAGTCATCAACCTTCATGATTCCAAAGCCGGAAGC
>CADAPX010000006.1 GCA_902789925.1 Oscillospiraceae bacterium
GCTGCTATGGCTCAGTCGGCAGAGCACATCCTTGGTAAGGATGAGGTCACCGGTTCGAATCCGGTTAGCAGCTCCAACAAAAGTTAAACATGATTTGACTTCACTTGTTGAGGACAGTTTAAAAAAGGATTTTAGTTTGAATTAGGTTTTACCCGGCATGAAAAGCTTCACCCCGTGGCGCTGATCCCGTTTTTGCATGGCTTTGGGGAACGATTTGAGGACGAGTTGATTGGATTGAGTTTTTTGATGAATTTTTGTTTGGTTTAAGTTATATGTTGAAGGAGACAAAAATAATCTAATATAAAAGAAGAAAACACGAAAAGAGGAATTTTCAGTAATGGGTTTGAATAGAGAAGAATTGAGTAAAAAAATAGGTGATTTGATAAAGTCAGGAAAGGAGGGAAAAACTTGGGATTTTAAAGAAAAATGGTATAAGAATAAAAACGATTTGGTAGTGACTATACTTGCTATGGCTAATAACTGCACTAGTGAGGATTCGTATATAATAATTGGAGTAAAGGATCAAAGCTGCTTTCCTAGTGATGGGCCGGATTGGCGAGACGGTGCTTTTAAACAAACCTCAGAGTTGAATGATTGGTTGCGTAAAATACCATTTAATAGTTTTAATTATCCTGATTTGGAATTGGAAACAAAGGTTAAGGTCAGGGTTGAAGTTGACGAAACGGAACGTTATTACTCTCTTGATGTTATAGTTGTTAAATCCACAGCCAATGTTCCGTATTATCTTAGTCGTGATTTTCGGTCTAAAAAGACAGTAAAAGAAAAAGAGATATACGTCAGAATGAAAGATCAGAATGTCCTGGCTACTCCGCCAGAATTGGAAGCGTTATATAAGAAAAAATTTGGTCTAAGCTTAAGCATCGAAGAGAGATTTGAATTATTATTGTCGAAAAAAGATGGCTGGGAACTTTTGAAAGCCTATTCGCCATATCCTGAGCAAAGCAGCATTGATGTTTTAGTCAATAAACACTGTCCAGATTTTACCATTAGAATGCCTAGACTTGATGAATTACCTTATGATGAACGTTCGTTGCCCACTTGCTTTTTGCTTCCGTACATATTTAAATCTGATGGAATAAACGATATCTATTCTGAGCATAGGGCTAGTAATCTGCCTTTGCTTGAGTTTTGCGGGTGTGTGGAATTGTTTTTTAAGGATTTTAAAGTTGAGTATGGACGGTTTGATATATTGAGTTTAGATGAAACATTTTTTGGAAATTTTACTGAGGATTTATTGACAATAAATAATTATTATTTCCCAATAATGAGTTTTGTTCGCCCTCAGACAAGTATTAAATCAAGTCTATATTTTTATTTTGTCAAACAAGATAAGTGGTATAGAATTAATGTTATATTGAAACATTTGCTGCTGTCAAAGATGAATAATCACCATATAAAAGGAATGTTGGCTTTAATAGATATGTGTGTTAATCAGCATGTGATTTTTTTTGAAAGCACAGAAGAAAAAAAAGAGTTCGATCAGCATCTTATGAGTGAGAATATAAATACAGTTAAAATTCTTAAGTACATAAGTCAGCATAAGGATAAATACCAATTGACTGAAAAGAATCTGAAGAAAGCGTTAGATGTTCTTTTTGAGAAAAGTGAAATAGTTAAAAAGGCTAAAATATCTGAAAAATTAGAAAAAGACAAATATATTAAATATTACATTGTTAATATGTACATTGTCGAATATTTTCATAAATGGAAATTTGTGAAACTGCTGGAAGAAAAAAATAATTGGAAAATTAATTTTGATTTTTTGAAAATTGACGTTGATGGTTTATTATGTCTTGAATACACAATCTTGAATGATATACGTTGTAAAGACTTTAGTTTGAAAATTGTTCCCCAATTTTATAATGGTTTGAGTGAGTCTGTTTGTTTTTTTGATAATTTCAAAATAGTTGCGATATGTGATTCTGTACTTCGTTGCGGCACATATTTTCAAAATTTAGAAAGTCATTTTTACCAATTTAATTTTGGAGTTTGTGTGGATGTTGATGATGGTAACGACAGTTTCGGGCTAGTATTTCCCGAAAACAATAAACACAATGACTTCCCTTACCTTTACTTTTTTAGAGACAGCATCAAATTTAAAATAAATAATATATTGTTGCATGCTGACTTGACATCAAGTGAGACCTCTGATATAATTAAAGAGCGGATTGAGAAATGCAATAGAATTTTTAAAAACTGCGTCATTTATTTTGAAAATGAAGAAGAAAAACAAGAATTTGATGAATATTTACAAGAAAATCAAAATGGTATTTTAAAAAAGATAAAGAGTTTTTATGAAGAGAATCGTCAGAAGTTCGAAGACAACTGCAGGAAAATATGTCCTAAAAAATTTTCTTCTGACGTTGGAACTATGGTTGAGAGGGGTGTTCGTGCTGAAAAGATTGCAGAAATTTTTCGCGGTTGGAAAGCTGGAAAATTGTCGCAGTAGGAAAGCTTTGGACAAACAAACTTTTAGGTGTTTTTTGCGAGCGGAAAGGCCAGGGCGATTTGACTTCACTTGTTGAGGATGCGGCGAGAAAGGTTTTAGTTTAAGTTAGGTTTGAGCAGGCAGTTATGGGTAAACCCAGCGGCGTTTTAATTGGTTTTTTCATATATTTTCATGGGGACGAATTCGAGGATGGATTTTATTAAAATTAGTTTGTTTTAGAGAATTTATGATTTTTTTGATTTATGTTAAAGGGGACAAAAATAACCCTATAGTATAATAATTTTTAATTAACAATATGTTTTTTGGAGATGTACCCAAGTGGTTGAAGGGTCTGCACTCGAAATGCAGTAGGCCGAATTTTCGGCGCGAGAGTTCGAATCTCTCCATCTCCGCCATTATAGTGGGAAATCTTTTATTTTTGGGAGAGATAGGAGGTTTGTTATGAGAAAATTTGATGTTGAGGTGACGATATTACACGTTTGGTGTTGGTCGTTCAATACTATAGCGGAAAATATGGAAGAAATTGTCAATGCCGGGTTTGACGCAATCCAGGTTTCGCCAGTGCAGGGGTGTGAAATTAAAAGGGATTGTCAGCGCTGTAAAGCTGAGGGGCGCCAGCATTGCGTGTGTTTTAAGGATAATTGGTATTTTCAGTATAGGCCAATAAATTTTAAAATTGGCAATGAATATTTGGGAACCAGAGATGAATTTATAAAAATGTGTGAAATTGCTGACAAGTTTAATGTTAAGGTCATAGTTGATGTTGTTGCAAACCACGTCACTTCAAATATGAATTTGGTTTCGGATGATGTTAAAAATTTGCCAAATGCATTTCACGATAGAGGCGGGCTATATGACTACAATAATCGCTATCAGTTAACGCAGGGGAATTTGTTCGCTTTGTGGGATTTATGCACTGAAAATCACGCTGTCCAGGACTTGATTAGCGGGTTTTTGAAGGATTGTTTAAACTGCGGAGCGTGGGGGTTTAGGTATGATTCCGCTAAGCATATTGAACTGCCAAAAGAGGTTGATGGAGAATTTGGAAGCGACTTTTGGCCAAACGTTGTTTCTAAAGCCGAAAAAGATGGCGCTAGATACCAGTATGGCGAAGTTTTGCAGGATGGATATAATCACGAAGCAGTTAGCAGATTTTATGAATATGCCAGGTATATGGATGTCACAGCGACTGCGTATGGTGTGAAAATACGGCAAGCAATTCGCGATCGGAATTTAGACTCAAACAATATTATCAGCTATGAGTGTGATGAAAATGCCTTAAATCCAGACAGATTGGTCACTTGGGTTGAGTCGCATGATAACTACGCGAATGGCCTTAATGAATGGGGTTCTTCGGCGTGGATGACGGATGACGACATAAAGGTTGGATGGGCAATTGTTGCGGGGCGCGCTGCGGGAACGCCGCTGTTTTTGAGCAGGCCAGTTGGAGGCGGCGGAACTGAGGATGATAACAGGTTTCCGGAAAAGGCCAAAATAGGAGACAAGGGCAGCGATTTATTTAAGGCGCCCGAGGTTGTTGCGATCAATCGGTTTAGAAAAGCCATGAGGGGAGAAGGAGAGTATTTGAGGTCGCAGGGAAAAGAAATTTTGATGATTGAGCGTGGAAATAAAGGCATGGTAATAGTTAATTTATCTAACAATAAAAAAATAGATTCTGTGACAAATTTGTGTGACGGTACATATATTGATGACATATCTGGAAAAGAATTTTATGTTCAGGGTGGAAAATTGCAAGGCGAAGTAGAAAACAAAATTGCCGTTTTGTCCCATAAAGAGGGATAGTGGATTGCTCATTGATGCGGCGCAACCTTAAACGTGGTTGTGCTTTTTGTATTTATATTTTAATTTTGTTAAAGCTGTTGACAAAGTCCACTAATGTATGATATATTATAAATATATAGAAAATTATATAATTGGAGGGAATCATTATGTATATCAAAAAAATAATTGTTAAATTTGCGTCTTTTTTTACTGCTTTATTTTTATCGGCTATGTGTTTTGCAAATGTTAATGCTCATGCAAAAGGGGAAATTATTTTACACGCTTGGTGCTGGTTATTTAACACCATATCTGAAAATATGAAGGAAATTTCAGATGCGGGATATTCTGCGATTCAAGTTTCACCGATTCAGGAGTGTAAAATCAATAAAAACTGCGAAAAATGCAAAAAAAATGGTCAAGAATACTGCTCGTGTTTTAAAGATAATTGGTATTTCACATATCAGCCAACAAATTTTAAAATTGGCAATAAATATTTGGGAACAAGAGATGAATTTGTTAAAATGTGTCAAAAAGCTAAAGAATATGATATAAAAATCATAGTTGATATTGTTGCAAATCACGTTAGCGATGATTTAAATGCTGTTTCGGATGAAATAAAAAACATTCCCAACGCGTTTCATAATAATCCAGAAATAACCGATTTTGGCAAAAGAGACCAACTAACCCAGTTTAATTTACTTAAACTCACAGATTTAAACACCGGCAATTCCGCTATTCAAGACACTATTAAAAAATATATGAATGATTGTTTAAGCTGCGGAGCGTGGGGATTTAGATATGATGCCGCCAAACATATTGAACTGCCCAAAGAAATAGACGGAGATTTTGGGAGCGATTTTTGGCCAAATATTATAGAAAATGCTGAAAAAAACGGCGCGAAGTTTCAATATGGCGAAGTTTTGCAAGATGGATTCGCAAATGAACCACTGAGCAAGTTTTATGAATATGCTCAATTTATGAACGTTACTGCCACTAAATATGGCGAAAAAATCAGAAGCATTATAAAAAATAGAGATATACACCACCACAACGTCATGAACTATGAATGTAATGAACCAATTTTGGATCCTGATAGGCTGGTGACTTGGGTTGAGTCTCATGATAACTACGCAAACGATCCGAATCTTTCGGATTCATCGGCATGGATGACGGATGATGAGATAAAAGTTGGCTGGGCAATCGTTGCGGGACGCGCCAAAGGGACGCCTTTGTTTTTCAGCAGGCCAGTTGGAGGAGGCGGACAGGGCGACAACAGGTTTCCAGAACAAACCAAAATTGGAGACAAGGGAAGCGATTTGTTTAAATCTCCTGAAATCGTTGCAGTCAATAAATTTCGAAAAGCTATGGACGGGCAAGATGAATTTTTAAGGTCCCAAGGAAATAAAATCTTGATGATTGAGCGAGGAAACAAAGGCATGATTATAGTTAATTTATCAAATGACCAAAACATTAAAACCCCAACCCGGCTTTTTGATGGCGTATATGTTGACAGCGTTTCTGGAAATGAATTTTTGGTTGAAAAAGAAAGTTTGAGCGGAAAAACAACAGGCCAAATTAGCGTTTTAACCAAAAAAGCTGATTAAATCCATAAATATTTTTGAAAATTTGACCAAACTATATTCATAAAATCATAAATATACATAATTTAAATACTGTAAAAAATCAATTAGAAAATTTAAAACGAATGCGATTAATAGTTCGATATGCTTTATATGCTAAATTGTATAGATTATATGATACTTTGTCGAAAATATACGTGAATTCTCCGATATATTCCACAACATAGCCTCCAAAACCGCGTTTAAATTCAAAAACACCATACATCGGATTGGCTGCTCTGAAATCGCCGCTTATGCCGCCAAAATCATATATGGGAAGGTTTCTTCGTTTGCATTCAGCAATCATTTCCATTTGCAGCTTATACTGAGCCATGAGCGGCATATAAGCGCTATATGTTCCGCCATAAAGATAGTTTAGCCTGTCCGAATCAAAGACGAACAGCCCCGCGCTGACAGGGATTTTGGGTCTGGTTTCTCCGCTAATTGTGTTAAAAAGCCTGTCACCTTTAAAATCAGCAACAAATTTATCTCGGTCCAGATATATTATTATCATTTTAACTCGGCTTTTAAATTCGTCTTTCATTCTTTGATAGTATTCCAGCGACCTGTCGAATCGGTTTTGTCGTTCAGCGGTGTGTTGCATAATGCCTTTAAAATCTTTGATGTTGTTTTCATTAACATTTTCGACTGTTAAGGGATATTTTTGATATTTGCGAATACACCTTCTGGCCCTTTGGTTCATCCCCTTAAGAATTTCTTCGATTGGCCTGTCAACATTCAAGCAATAGCTCCATCGAAACTGGGTGTCCTCAAGGATGTCCTTGGTGAAGCCGTTATGCTCAAACCCCAGGCCAATTAAACTGTCAATAATCGGTTGGTTGGAAAAGCCGTCGTCTACACACTGGCCTGAATTGTCGTGGTGTCTATATGGAATCAGCGGGTCTATTTTTAGGATGATTCCGCCCTTTTCCTTTAAAAAATTCTTCAACTCGCTTGAGAAAAACTCTAATAATTCTTGATTTGAATAATCCAGCAACAAACCTCTTGGGGAGTAGAATATATATTTGTTCATGTAGATTTTTTTCCCCAAAACTAAAGCGCACGCAACGACTTCATCATTTTTTTTAACTCCGACAAAGTAACTGATCCAGCCCGTTTTTCGTTTAATTCTCGCCCAAGAGACAGTTTGGCAAAAACAACTGCCGGGCATATTGTCGCAAACAGAATCGAATTCACTTTCAGTCAATTCTACAAAATTCATAAACAAATCCTCTTACCTTTCAATACTTGCAATCATTATATACCTTTTAATTTAGTTTGTCAAATGTTTTTTTATTATTTTGTTAATAAAATGTGAAATTTTTGGAAAGCTAGTTGAATAAAAATATATGATATATATTATATGTGAATTAACTGAAAAAATCAAAAAGAGCAAAAGCAAATTTGATGCTAATGCTCTTTTTTAATAAAATTTTGTCTATCTTTGTTTATTTTTGTTTCTAATCAATATTATTGCTAGCGTTGACAAAAGCGAGACTGTTAGGAAAACAACGAGACATGTCATAACATTTTCAGCTATAGCGTCGTCGCCCAAGCTTTGATTATGTGATAAGTCATCATATTTATTAACAAAATCCGAATCAAAATCGTTTTCACCAGCAGTTGGTTTGATGATTGAGTTGCCGCCACCACCGCCGCCATCAGGGCCGCCTCCAGTGTTGCCGCCGCCGTCGTTGCCGCTGCCATTGTTTGCAGGATTGGGGTAAATAGTGGCAAAAACGTTTGGCCAGATTAATGTGTAGTTTGAAGCGTCTTCACCCGCCAGAACAACGCTGCCACGATATACGGGGATGAATTCGCCAGGGCTTGAATGTTCAAAAACTGGCTTGCCTTCAATCCAGACTCGATCTCCCTCAACAATCCCATCGATAACTGGATCTACTGCAAAGTCGGCGTCAACCTCGCCATTATCGATTTTATCTGAAATTTTAATGTCAACAATTTGAATGGATTTCTTGGTGATATTGGCTTTTTTGGTTGGCTGAATGAATAGATAATTTTTGGAAACATTATGGCCTTCGGCATTGCAGAGCTCAAAACCACTGAAATTAACGTTTTTATCTTGACCTGCAGAGCGGTTTTCAAACTGAGCCAAAACCCTATCTCCTTTAACATAAACTTTGTCAACATCTTCCGGAAGCAACCCTTCAACCTCGAATTTTCCATTGATATAGGAATATTTTGAACTGTGGTTTGCTTTATCGGCTTCGCTCATATTGTCAAACTGAGTTTCCAAATATGAATAAGCTCTGTTAAATGGACCAATTTCCCTGCCGTCAAGCTTTGAGTAGTATGAAGCGTCTGCTGTTTGGTCATACTCTTTGTCTCGAGCGTGTATGTTGTTGATTGTTACAGGTTTTTGCTTTATGGTTACTTCCATTGTTTGAGTGTATATACCCCTATGTGATGAAACTATTCTGATTCTGCCAACCTCGGTCATTTTAGCATACGGAGCGCCAGTTTCAGCGCGATTGCGAATTTCTGCATTTCCGCCGAGGCTTTCAACTGTATAGGTCATGTCTTGATCGTTTGGAAGATCAACCTCGTCGCCATAAATGAGCTCGTTTTTACCTGCTAGATCTCCAAAGAAATGCTGGTCGGACAGGTCAAGATCCCCAACAACCAAATTAACCTTTTTGCTTGGAAGATTTGCAAGATTGATGTTTTCATCTGGTTCATCAAGTAAACAACTTGGTTTATAAACAACCTCTATTTCATAATCTCCAGCTTCGAGGATCTCATCCATATCACGCAAATTAAGCTTGAGAAGTTGTCCATTTTCACTGTTTTCAACTTCCCACTGGGAACCGGGTTCCAAAATTTGCTCTAAGCGCCCATCGTTTGATTTTAATTTGATAGATTGGATTTCAGATCCGTTGAGATTAATTCCAACCGTTGCAGGCTGATCGCTGCATCTTGTGTATGAAAGGTTGCCGCCAACATCTGGTTCATCATACAGCACAGCGCCAAAAGTGCGCAAATAGATTACATTTCCAGCTTTGTCTTTAATTTGAGCGTATATAAAGAACTTTTTGCTTTCATCTTCCTTATTAATGTTAAATACAGCGGAAGTGTCTTTAACTTGATAATCTGCGACGTTTGCTCCATCTATCCAGAATATGTCTGGAGCCTCAAGCAGTTGGTTAGCGGTGCTATAGAATTGGTCGGAAATAAAGTATTTGATATTATCGACTCCGCTAAATTCATCGTGTGCCAATATTTTAACGCCAACGCCATAAGGATAGAACATTTCGAAAATTCTTTGATCGCCCATATCGTTGCCAGACAATATTTTAGTCGCAACATTAACGTCGTTTATTTTAACTTGTCCGCTCGGGAGGTCAACATCAACAAACACGGATTTTGAAACAGGTTCTGACTGAATATCTGAATAACGATCTTTTTGAATGACATTAATCGAGTTGTCTCTTTCATTTAGTTTGTCCAAAGTTGCCTGCCAATTTCCGCCTTCATCAACAATAACTTGATATTGCTGGATTGGCAAATCGTTGCCGTTGGAATCAGTGATTTGGATCTCATATCCTGGGATGCCTGTTCCGTGAATTTCCAAAGTTTTTTGATTAATATATCTTGGGAAATCATCTATGTCAACCGCTGTCACGTAAATGTTTGCGGTTCCAATAGGCTGATCAAAAAGCTCATTAAAGTCGTAGTTATCCTCGCTATACGAATCGTTTACCGGGTTCCAATGAAAATTTTCACGATCAATAAAGACTAGCTTGTTTTGCCCAGGCATAGCATTTTCAAATTTTATGGGCAGATTTTCAATTTTTAGTTCATTATATATGAAATCATCCAAAAATTTTGGAGGCTCTTCAAACTCCGCGTCGTCTGTTTGGTCATATTGTTTAGATTTTATTTTAACGCTTTGAGGATCAAATTTAACTTTTTTTGGAGTGATGGTCGCTGCAAATGTTGGCATTTCCAAGCGACAATTAGCAGCATCAGGTCCGGTGAGCTTAAAGTGGTTCTGAAAGTAATCTTCTTCGAATTTTGCCTCTTTATTTTGGCCAACTGAAGCGTCCGCGAATTTTGCGATCCACTCAGTTCCAGTAACACTCAGCTCGAGGTTGAAGTTTGTGTTGTTTTCTTCATTAACTAAACTTAAGCCGGCGTTTCGGGAAATTTTTAAGATATTTGTTGAGTCATATTCCCTGTTGCTGCATGTCAAACCGTTTATTTTAAGCGGGCAAGGCAAAACAGTGATGACCTCAGTTTCAGTTGAAAAAGCATTATAATTTCCGTCTTCAGCAGTTGATGCTTTTATTTTGAACTTTCCGCAGTTTGTAAGGATAACGTTGCCGTCGTCATTAATTTGCGCAACATTGCTGCCCTCAACATTTTCGATTTCAAATTTTGCTTTAAGGCCTTCGGGCAACCCTTCAACATACACCTTAAAAGGCTCAGATCCGTAAATATACTGATCTTGATATCCGTTTATTTTAATGGTTGCGTCAGGTAAAGTTGATTTTTTAATGTTTAACTTAAAATTAACCGAAGGAAATGGGCAATGATTTTGGCTGATGTTTCCCTGCTTTAGATTAAACGGATAGTATTTGAAAGACACATTATGTTCTTTTGCTTCTAAACCATCAAGATATGCAGCTTTTAGCGAAAATTTAAACAAATTCTCCTTAATTTCTGACTTAATATTTTCTTCTGCTAATTCGTTGCCGTCAAAAGTTTTTTGAAATATTTCCTTGTTTCCGTTTAAAGGTATCTCCGAGCCGGGATCCGTTTCGCTCTTTTTAACATATGTTAGATCTTGGGCGGACATAGGAGTGTAGAAAACAGCTCCATCACTCCGCAGATACACCACATTTCCGCTCATATCCGTGAGCTTAGCATATACAAAGAACTTTTCATTTTGAGTTTTTTTGATTTGAAAATTCCAGGTGCTTTCTGTGACATTTCGTGATTTATTATCAATGGTTTTGCTGACGGTTTGTTCTGAAGCTTTTTGCGCGTCAACCCAGGATGCGCTTTCTGGAGGGAAATTTTTTTCAAGCTCTTCAGAAGATCCAAAAGCTTCGTTTGATTTTAGCCATTTAACGCTTTTAACCCCGCTGCCCAGATCATATGCTTTGACTTGGACATCGAATTTTTCAGGAGAGAAAAGTCCAAAAGTCACATCTTTTAAGAAATTGCCAAACCAATCTTCTAAAACGTCGAATTTCATTTGTCCTTCTGGGCCGTGCATGTCCACTCCAACACAGACCCCAGTTCTGAGAGATATGTTCCCAGAACGGTCTCTTTGAACAAAAATAAGCTCAACTTGTTCTGAATCCAGCAATTTCTCAGCGACTTTCTTTAACGAAACCGTCCAAGTATATGTTTTATTCACCTGGCCAGCGAATCCATCATCTCCAATGTCTTGGGAAGTAATAGGGTCTGCCCCTTCTCTGATTTTTTTTCCGTCTTCGGTTAGATCATCCAATTTATATATTTCTAATTTGCATGCTTCTTCTCCGGTTCCTGTGAATATTATTGGATCATGTATAAAATATTTTGTTTCGTCCATATTTTTAAATTTGTAAAAATCGGCCACGATGTTTCGCCTATATGGTTCAGATTCTAATGCAGAGCCATCGATTTCAGTAACAATTGGAGCATCGGGCGGTGTTAGATCAGTCCAAAGTTGGAAAACTCGAGAATAACCAATAGAATAATCGGTTTTCGAATTGCTGGACTCTCCAGGTTCAGTCTTATCATGTTCCGGATTGCTGGACTCTTCAGGTTCAGTCTTATCATGTTCCGAATTGCTGGACTCTCCAGCTCTAACAACGATATCAATTTTTCCTTCTAATTTGTCGCTACCGCAGACATGAAATTTAAAATATTCCTGATTATTCAGCCCGTTTTTTGAACTGGGCACAATGGATATGCCGGATATGCTTGTATTTGCAATTGTGTCTTTATCTGGAGCGGGATACCAAAAATTTTCGCCTCCATCAATAGATATTCCAAATTTATGAGCGTCTAGTTGGACACTGCTTTGAACTATATATTCGAAAGTGACACCTCGATTGGTTGGGCCGTAATAGTTTTTATTAGGTGCTGTTCCGAGATCACGTAGATATTGGTTTATGTCGTTAATTTCTTTTTCCTGTTCAGTAATATTTCCCTTTTCATCCTTCATAGCATCGACTACAACGCGGTTAAGCGTTACGGTTGGCGCGCCCCCGGTCAGCAAAATTCCCCAGCTTTCATCGTATAGGTCACGGTTTATAGAATTTGGATCTTCGCTGATTTTCCCTGTTTCATAGAAGGTTTTGTCAAACAGGCCCCTATATCCGCATATGCTATCTGGCATATCATTTCCTTGAGCTTGGTTTGAAACTTCAATTTCTAGGTCACTTCCAGGTTTGACAATCACCATTCCGCCAGAACAATTATTACAGATCGCATTACCCAAAAATTTTTTAGCGTTTTTATCTAAATTCTCGGGAGATATTTTATGGTTGTTTTTTGATATAAAACAGTTTGTGATTTTTCCGCCATAAACAGCTAGTCTTCCGCCTGGGCAGTTCAAAATAGCGCCGCCGTTCATGTTGGTTGAACAGCTTGATATATTGCCGCCCATAATCATTAATTGCCTTTCGGGACCATTTGCGATGGCTCCACCACCACAGCTTAATAGTTTGTCGTCATCAAGTTTCTCATCAACATCATTAACGTTGCAATTTTCAATTGTTATGTCATCTATTTTGGTTAAACCTGATTTGGCTCCATAAATGGCTCCTCCAGCAACTCCCGCCTTGCAATTTTTAATTTCCAAGCCATTAAAATAAGCGTCTTCCAGGGTGGTATATATCGCGCCGCCGAAATCAGATGCAACGCAAGAATTGATTTTTAACCCGCCATTTTCTTTACTTAAATCTTCTATCTGGCCGCCGTATGAAAAGATGGCTCCTCCATTTTTTGCTTGGCAACTGGAAATTTCTCCACTTATCAAGCTCAGCAAACCGCCAGAGAGATATATTGCTCCGCCTTCAAAAGCGCAACAATTTTTCACTGATCCGCCGCAAAAGTTAAATTTTGACGCGTCAACGTTTATCACTTTGCTTCCAGAGTCAAAATTCTGATTAACATTTTGAATTGCTGCTCCATCTTTAAAATTGACCTCCAGAGCATATGACTGGTCTTTTGAGTCATATGTTCCACTAAGTTTCAAAAAATCAGTTTGTCTTTCAAGCTTTCCAGCTTCAACACCATTTTCCTCATAATCTGCTCCTCCGTCAAGGATAACATTTTCTAGATCAAGAGTCAGGCCAGTCCCTCCATCAAGGCTCAACAGACCAAGACCCTCTTTTAAATTTTGTATTTTATATGTTCTTTTGCCATCCGATTTAATTGTCACATATTTGTGTTCGTTTGCTTCACCCTCATCTGGATTGGTCATTGAGAACATAAATTTTTCGGATTTATTCATTGGCGGGATTTTGTCGCCTGGACCAATTATGATGTCATTAGTCAATATTATTTCATAGGATCCGCCATTATTTGAATTGATTTCGTTTAGTCGGCTTTTAAGTGATTTGCAGTCACTTGCATATCTAATTTCACTGTCAGCAAATACCCTATTACTCAAGAAGTGCAGCGGAAAAGTTGCCATTATTAGCATTACGCACACTAAAAATGCTAATAATTTTTTTGAACTTGACTCTAATTTGCGTTGCATTTAACATCATCCCTTTCTCTTAAATCCACATCAAAGTATGTTTTTTAGAAAATATTTAACATCAACTTCAATATGAGTTGAGTGATTGTGGTTATTTAATATAGAAAAGCTAAACAGGATTACAAAATTAATCAAAATGTAAAAAATAAAACAACTATGTTAAAATGCGAAAGCCACTCTTCAAAACAAAAGCCCGTGTATCAAAGATGCCACTGTGATTTAAAGTTCAAAACTCACATCGGAGGTATTATAGCAAATTTTGTAATAATTTGTCAACAATTAATCTTAAAATTATGTTAATATTATTAATTTTTGTTAATTTCAACAAAAATTTACAACATATTCATGGGTTTAATGTTTTACTCGGGGTATATTTTTCGATATATCAGCGATAAATCATTTGGCTAATTTATACAAATATTTTAAAGGCCAACAAAAAAATCTAAAAAAATTTATAAAAAAATCGCGCCAAAAGCTTTTATACAGGGCTTTTATACATTCATATAATAAATACTAATATTTTGTGCATAATGCATAAATATTTTTTTAAAATTGAAAAAATGTTTCTTTAAAAAGGCTTGTAAAAAAATATTTTATGTAGTATAATCTATGAAGGTGCTGTGGTTTGGGGGCTTTTCATAAATTTAATAGAGGAGGGATTTAATTCATGAACAGTCAAGTCATACTATACATCGCTCGAATTTTTGCGATTTTTGTGAGTTTGCCGGTCCATGAATTTGCCCATGGATACTCTGCGAATTTGCTGGGGGATAAAACGGCCAAACGCGAGGGGAGATTGTCTTTAAACCCTCTGCGCCATCTTGATCCTGTTGGAACTGCGGCTATTTTGTTTTGTGGATTTGGGTGGGCAAAACCTGTTCCTGTGAATGCAAATAATTTTTCTAAGCCTAAGCGCGGCATGGCGCTTGTTGCTCTGGCGGGGCCTGTCTCAAATCTAATTTTGGCGCTAATCGGAATATGTTTTTTAAAAATTAACCTCATCCTGCTTCCTATGTTGACTTCCGGAGCGTATTTGCCGTCTCACGAATTTATCACAATATTCACTTATTTTTCAATAATTAACATTAATTTGGCTGTTTTCAATTTAATTCCCATTCCGCCTTTGGATGGCTCAAGATTGGTGACATATTTTATTCCCCAACCATATTACAATTTGTTGATGCGGTATGAAATATTTGGGACTGTTTTGGTTATGGCTTTGCTGTTTTTGGGTGTTTTGGATTGGCCGATGAAGATTGCAGGAGAGGGATTTTTAAGCTTTCTAGACTTCATAACCCAGCCGATAGACATGCTCGGTGGGTTAGTACACTGACTAAAAAAAAGGCGAGAATTTATTATGCAAAAGATAAATTTTAAGTTGGATATTTTCGAAGGGCCATTGGATTTGCTGCTGCATTTAATAAAAAAACACAAGCTTAACATATATGATATTGAAATATCTGAACTTCTAGAACAATATTTGAATTATATAAATGAGATGAATATACAAAATTTAGAAATATCTAGTGAATTTTTTGAAATGGCTGCTAAATTAATATATATAAAAACTTGTTCGCTGCTGCCAAAAGAAAAAGAAGAGGAGGGGTTAAAATCTGAGCTGACGGGCTGTTTGCTTGAGCTAAAATTAATCAAAGAAGTCGCAAATATTTTGTCTAAAAAAAATATATATGGACAAGTTTTTGCGCGCAGTCAAAAAAAAATCGGTGTTGATATGACATATACTAAAATCCATGATAAAAACGAACTTTTAAAATTATATCTGATTGTTGCAAAGAAAAATAAAAACAAATTGGAAATTTTAGATTCTAGAGAGCGTTTTTCAACAATTGTTAAAAAAAGATTTGTTTCAATAGCGTCTCGTGTTGTTTATATTTTGAAAAGATTATACAAAGAGGAAACCTTGCCATATGATGAATTTTTCAATTGTTCGGATAAATCTGAAAGAATTGCAACTTTTTTGGCTATGTTGGAACTTGTTAAATCCAAAAGAATATGTTTTAGCTGTGATGATAAATATATTTACTTTAATAAATCCAGGTGAATTTTAGTTTTGAGGGAGGGAAAAATGGAAATTGGAGTTAAAAATTCAGGTTCGCTGAGCCTTTTTGCAAAAATTGAGGCGGTTCTTTTTGCCTATGCTGAGCCGATTTCCATTTCTAAACTTGCTGATGTTTTAAAATTGAGCGTTTTGGAATGCAAAAATCAGTTGTCGGAGTTTGCAAAAAATATGAATGCTGACGAAAATAGAGGAATTATGCTTGTTTTTTTAGATGACAGCGTTCAATTAATTTCAAAAAAAGAAGCTTCAGGACTGATAAATATGGCGATTGAGAAGGCAAGGGGAGGGGCTTTAACAGCTGTTGCGCTGGAGGTTCTTGCGATAATTGCATATAATCAGCCTGTTACAAAGGGTTTCATTGAAAAGATCAGAGGAACCAATTCAAACAGTGTCGTTAATTCACTAGTTGAAAAGAAATTGGTTGAAGAGGCCGGTCGGCTGGATATTCCGGGAAAGCCAATTGGATATAAAACGACAAAAACTTTTTTGAGGTCGTTTGGACTTTCTGACTTGAGTCAGCTGCCTCCTTTAGACGGTTTGCAGGAAGAGATTATTATGGCTGAAGGTGGTGGGGAATGAGCCTTTTTGTGACATTTATTATCGTGATAGTTGCATTTATTTTTATTAGCATGGTTAAAATAAAAATAGACGTGAATTTCAAAGAAAGTCAAGATATTTGCCTATTGCTCAAAATTTTATGTTTTAAGTTCAAATTATTTCCACATGCTGCAAAAAATAAAAGAACCAATAAATCTTCAGATAAACAAAAAAACACATCTCAAAAATCAACTGAAAAAGATGTCAAAAAAAAGAGAGGTTTTTTTGATATTTTGAATATAGTTAAAATTTGTCTTGATCCGTTGCCAAAATCCTTAAAATTTTTGGGAAAAGGGATTAAAATTAAAAATTTAAATGTGAGTTGGTGTATTGCGACGGATGACGCGTTTGAGACGGCTTTGCGATATGGAAGGTGCTGCAGCTACTTTTATGCCGTTTTGGGGAGCTTGTGCGCGACATTCAGCGTGAAAATAGGACAAATACGAATATATCCCGATTTTGAAAGCGAAAACCCTCACTTTTTTGCTTCTTTGAGGTTTGAGGTGTCTATTGGTAGGTTATTTATAACAACACTTGGTTATTTAATAATTATTATAATAAAATTATCAACAAAAAATAAAAAGGAGAGAGCAAAATGAATCATCCAATTGAGGGCATGCTGGGCGTGTCGATGGAAAAAATACGCGAAATGGTTGACGTTAACACTGTTATTGGGGATCCGATAACGACTCCGGACGGTTTGGCGACTGTTATCCCTGTTTCAAGAGTCAGTTTTGGCTTTGGCTCCGGCGGTTCAGACCTTCCGTCTAGATCTGAAAAGGAACTTTTTGGAGGAGGAGCAGGGGCGGGAGTGACGATTCGACCGGTTGGATTTTTGGTTATTAAAGACGGTGATGTGAAATTGCTCCAAATGGAAGAAAATAGTAAAGGCATAGGAAATATTTTAGAATCTGTTCCTGGCGCTATTTCTAAGCTGATGCATATCTTAAAAGATAAAAAAGCGAGGAAGGATAAAGAAGAAGACAAATCTAAATAATATTTGATTTTGTAATATATATTGCCCTAGAAACATATAATTTAACCTATGAATTGTGGGTTTGATATATGTTTTAGGGGGTTATTTTGAAAATTTATAGTATCATTAATAAATTTATTGCAGCAAACGTGATTTTTAGTTTGATGGTTTCAACGAACATATCGTGTGTTTGCGCAACTGATCAGCCGCCTGATATTAGCGCTAAAAACGGGGCGATAGTTATCAATGCAGAAACCGGAGATGTGATATATGAAAAAGACGCTGACAAGGTTGCTCCCATGGCAAGCACAACTAAAATCATGTCAACACTTATTGCGTTGGAACAGGCCGATTTGGACGTTCCTTTTGTTGTGGACCCTGATGCGATCAAAATTGAAGGAAGTTCTATGGGGCTGCGGCCAGGAGACCATGTGACTATCAGGGATTTATGCTATGGAATGATGCTGCCTTCTGGAAACGATGCTGCAAATGCGGTTGCTGTGAAAATTGCTGGATCTATTGGTGAATTTGCACAAATTATGAACAGTAAAGCTAGAGAAATTGGTGTAAAAAACACAAATTTTTGCACTCCATCCGGTTTGGATATTTCCAGCGATGATTCACACCATTCGACTGCCAGAGATATGGCAATTTTAACAAAAAAAGCCATGGAAAATCCTTTGTTTTGTGAAATATGCACTAAAGCGTCTAAAGAACTATGTTTTGGAAATCCTCCCAAAAAGCGAACAATTTTCAACCATAATAAATTATTAAAGACTTTTCCTGGAGCCTGCGGGGTTAAAACCGGGTTCACCAAAAAGGCGGGGAGGTGTTTGGTTTCTGCAGCTCAAAGGGATGGGATCAAATTAATCGCTGTTGTTTTGAAGGATCACGATGACTGGAACGACTCGAAAGCGCTGTTGGAATATGGATTTTCAAAATTTAGTTTGAAAGAACTTCCCAGTGATTTTTCAGAAGTTAAATTAAATATAGCGGGGCAAAACGACCAGGAGTTTGGGGTTTGGCCTGAAACTGTGCTCCAAATTGCAGCAACTTCTGAGATGATGGGGCGAGTGAAAATAAAGATAAAAACAGATCCGTTCTATTTTTGCCCGGTTAATCAGGGAGACAAAGTTGGAGAGGCTGAATATTTTATTGATGAAAAACTGGTTGGAAAAGTTGATTTGTGCGCAAATATTAATATTATTCAATAATTATTTTAGAAAAGTTGACTTTATTCATAATTTTATTGATTGAGTATCAGATAAAACTTTTAGTTCTGATATTAGTGACTGGAGTTTAATATTTTAAATATACAGTAATTTATAAATGGCACATGAAGTAAATTTGATTTTACGACATGTGTTTTTTTGCAAATAAATTTGATAAAAATTGACATTGCTATTGCAATTTGTGAAAAAAACTGTCATAATTAAATTTATAGGGACTTTGTTTAAAAATTATTATTTATTTAAATTTGTTTTGAGGAAAGGATTTGATTGTTATGCATACTAAAATTTTAAAAAAAATGTTGTCAGTTTTATGTGTTGCGGCCATGTCTTTTTCAATAGCGCCATCCGTTGGAGCCATAAAAACAAGCGATTTGGCCCTTCAGTCTAAGGTTTGGGGTTGTAATTCTTCTATATGTACATGCTTGAAATATATCAACCTAAAATTAAGTTACTTAAATAATTATAAATTTTCAAAGAAGCTTGATAATTTAGATCAAAAGCAGACGGATGCGGCCATAAAATTGTTGACAGATTTAAAAAATATTATTGAGAAGGCTAATGAACTTTGTTTAAATGATTCCGAAACTTTAAATTCTATTTCTAGTATAATAAATACTATAAACGCCAAAATAAACTTGATTGAGTTGAAAATATATCACAACGATTGCATTAATGCTTTAACGATTGGGTTAAATGAACTGAAAAAAATAGTGGATATGCAAAACAAATTGGAACCAGATGGCGCAGGAAAAACAGAAATAAATGTTGGAGATTTGGTTGAAAAATTAAACACTAAAACAGAAAAAATGCTAAAAAAAATAAAAAATAAAAAACTTTTGGATGATATAGAATTAAAATGGAAAGAGTTGATTTTAGCATTAAAAAACACATCAAGTTTAAAATTTAACGCGAATTCTGTGATTTTGCAAATTAAAATTTTAGATGATTTTGTCGAAAATTTATTGAGCGTTGATTTGCAAGCAGCAGAATACTATGTTTCAAATTTTTTTGCTTCAAAAATACAAGCTGCTATTTGTGTGGTGAAAAATCTGCACAAAGTGGATTGCGTTCCGCAAAAAATAGTTCCTAAAATTAAAAAATTGCCTTCGATTCTTAAAAAAACAGGTTCTATGGTCAAGGATAGTGAAAAAAAAGTTCAAATTGTTGAACCAATTTTAGAAAAAACATCCCCTAAAGTTAAAGTCAATGTTCCAATTTCGGAAAAAACAGCCCCTAAAGTTAAAGTCAATGTTCCAATTCCGGAAAAAACGGCCCCTAAAGTTAAAGTCACGGCTCCAATTTCAGAAAAAACAGCCCCTAAAGTTAAAATTGAGGCTTCAATTCCGGAAAAAACAGCCCCTAAAGTTAAAGTCAATGCTTCAATTTCGGAAAAAATAGCCCCTAAAATTGCAAGAGTCGCGAAAAAAGCGCAAATCAAAGCTGATTTAGTTAAGGATGGTGAAGATGCTCTAAAAAACTGCGATTCAACACTGGAAAATTCTATGAAATTATTCGAAAAGTGTGATAAAAATTATGTTAGACAAGCTTTATCTTCTGTGGGTCAATTATTTTCTGATGCAAAAAAACATCCAACCGATAATGTGATATTAGAAAAATGTGTTAAATGCTGGAGAGCGTTGAATGAAATTAATGGAACGAAAACGAAAATAATGGACTATTACAAAGTTTTGCAAAATCAGTCTTTGGAAAACGAATGCTATGATATATTATATAAATGCTTTGAAAATTTTGCCAATAATGGTGAATTTGATCTGGGCAATATAAAAAACATAAATAGCAAGTTAAATCAGGCTATGAGGCCAATTATTAATCAACAAATACTCAACACACTCAATTTAAACGTTGTCGCTGATTCAAATTTGCAGACAAAATGGCAAAATGAAATTCAAGCGGGAAGGCAAACCGGGCTTTTGTGCTGGCTGTTTGCTGCAACAAATGCGCGAAACTGGTTTAGAGTTCAAAATAAAGAGTCGAGAATATATGGCTCTGGCAATGTATGTAATGAATATGTCAAAAATAAAGGAAATGCGCGAGATTTAAAAAGCGATCAAGACTATGCGCCAATATTAAAATATTTGCAAAATTGTGGGTTTAGCACATATATCGTGACTTCAGACATCGGAAACAGCGACAAAGACGCGCAACAAACCAATCGGCTCTTGTCGGAGGCTCTTTTGAAAAAACATTTTAGCGCGGACAAGTCAGCAGTCATCGTCAACAAGCCGGGGCATTGGGTTGCGATCGCTGGAATAGACACCCAAACTCAAAAAGCACTGGTTGTTGATTCTTTAAACGAATCTCCATCTTGGACAGATTTGGGCAGCTTATGCGGCAGCATTTCCAATATAAAAGACCCAAAAAATCCAAATTGTAATGGCTTATCGATGATATTTGTTAAGGATGATCGCAAATCCATCAGCGAGTCAGCAGCATTTCAAAACGAAGATATGTCAGAGTGGTTGAATATATTTGATGATGCGCTTAAAGCAGCCAGTGGAGAATTTTAATTTTAAACCATAAATTTTATATATTAGAAAGCTGTATGTGAGATATAGTCAATTATATTGCATACAGTTTTATTTACGCTAAATAATTCATTTTTTTATAAATATGTTAATCAAAACTATGGATAATAAAACCGATAGATTAAACAATATTATGGTGATTGATGAAAATTTATATACCATATTTACAGATATAAACAACACTAAAACTAATATTTCTATAAATATTCCTAAAATATAGGTTATAATTCCAAATTTTAGACATGTTAAGAATTTTTTCGATTCGATTATTGCGCTGGAAAAGGATATAAAATCATCGCCGCTGATTATTGATGAGCCGTCTTTTTGCATATCTCTGGTTTGATTTCTATAGCTTTTATGATATTGAGCGGGGAGGATCTTAAATAAATTTTCAGGTGTTTTGAATATTTTTGACAGTTTTTTTGGTTTTATTGCAACATCAACCGTTTTTATCACCACAGAAATTCCTTCGTTTTCTAAAGCGCTCAAATTGGATTTGATGTTAAAGTCGGCCGACATATCATACATAAACGCGGCCGTTAATTTTCCGGATATTGCGACAAAAACATAGTCACAGCCGTTTTTGCTGATCTTTTTGATTTCGAAGTCGGGAGGCATATTTATGTTGTGGTTAACCATCATATAATAGTTTCCAATGATAACTCGGCGATCATCAACCCATGCGGATATGCCCATGTTGTCTTCATATAATATGCTGTCAACTTTTTTTAGACACTTCTCATTTTCCAAAATCATGCTCATGAACATGTCCTTTAAAATGCTGTTTGTTGCGGTTAAAACGCTCGCTGCGCAGGTTATGGAATCGTCTATAGGGTGGCTGTTAAAAACTCGCATGCCCGATAAATTAACAGTTCCTTTGGGAAATAGTTCTTTAGCTGTGATGATTATAGCATCTGTTTTTCCAAATTTGCTTGCATCAAACCCCAAAAAAGCAGCTTTATTTTTGCATAGTTTTTTTTGTGATATGAAAAACGGCAAAACACTCGAAAATAAAAAGGAAAATGGCGTTATTAGGCATAAACTTGAAGCAAAAACAGTTATTGCAACCCACATATTTTTAGAAATAACTGCTGAAATCAACAAAAGCAGAATGCTCAAATAAAATCCAATTGGGGTTAAAAAATATCCAACTGAGTCTGCTACATTTTGTGTGTAAGAATAATATATAAAATCAGTGAAAAAATTTGTTTTTCGTTTATAAATAACCATAGGATCGTGCTTTTCTTTTCCTCGCTTAAAGGCAGATATTAAGTTCTCGTCACTTACAACACCAACTGTGCAGCCTTTTCTGTTTTTATTGCAAATAAACCTAAAATTAGATAAAACAACAACAAAGTGTATATATTTTGACATGCAATGAAAAGCCATTCCTCCAATAACAACCGGCGTCAAAACAAAAATATTTTTGTTGTTTATCATCTCTGTTCCGGAAAAAAGCAAAAGCGCAACCTGACATATATTTCCCAAAAGCATGACGCACAAAGCACTATCCGAATTCGGCTTTAGCTTAACAAGTCCTGAAATTCCAGAATTCAAAACGCTGTAAAACGGAATCGTTGCGACAATCAAAATCCAAAAGTTTAAAAAGATATATGAAAGCGGGTTGGCCAAAGTTAAACTTGGCGGGAGATAAAAATAGTTGAAAACCCCCAATTGCCAAATAATTGAAATCAAAAACAAAAAAATCAAAATTATGGTGGATATCATATATTTTTTCTTTGAGGTTTGCAAATATTTGTTTACTTTTTTTAAATCGTGCTTGGATCTATATTCGATTTGCTCAGACCAATTGTTGTCAACCGACAACTTTGACGCGGCTTTTCCAGCATCTGAACTGTCATACGAATCATACAGCGGCCTCATATTTGAGCTGTGTATTGTGCTGTATTTGCAGCTAAAATTTTTTATTTTTTTACTTCGCTGTTTTTGAAATTTATAAAAACTGTCAGCTTGAATAATTTTAATATTTTTTAAATCGTCAACCTTTTTAACATCATGGTCGTCCGCTTGAAAAAATTCGCCTGTGTGGAAAGTGTCTGGGCCGCGAGTATGGCCAGAATTGCTATATATGTTATTGCTCGAACCAAACGTAAATTTTTCAAATTTTTGCCTTTGCACTTCATTTGTGAATCCGCGCATGCTGTTTTTAAAATTTGTTTTTTTCCTTTCAAGTTCAAGATCTTTTGTTATCTCCATGTCATGTCGCGATTTTATTTCCTCAAACTTCGAATCATAATAGCTGTCGATTAAAAGGCTGTTTTTTAGATCATAGCAATTTTCATAACTGGTTTCGGATTTTAGTATATCACGCATATCTTCAAAGGTCAATACATTGCTTTTTCTTTTATTTTTGCTCACTCAAACCACCTATCTCCCTTCGGCCAAATTCCGATTTTTTAAACAATCTCAAGCATTTAATATGTGTTTTTTTGGGGATTTTCCGGGCTGTTTTCGCCTAAATGAAAATTTAAACAGAGATCTGATTTGAGGATAATGAATTTTTGGGGTTAGTATATTGGTTACATATTTAAAATTTAATAAATCGATTTTAATATTGTTTATATACGCCAAAACAAATGACTCCTCTCAAAAAAATTTAGATTTTATATTTTTTCTTTGTCTTAAAATTTCATACATTATTATTCCGCCTGCGACAGAGGCGTTGAGTGAGCTGATTTTTCCGGACATTGGAAGGGAAATTGAGCCGTCAGCTTTCTGTTTAACCAGTTTTTTAACGCCAAATCCTTCCGAGCCAACAACCAGGCCGATTGCTCCGGAAAAATCAATTCCACACCAATTTTGCCCGTCCATATCTGCGCAATATATCCAC
>CADAPX010000007.1 GCA_902789925.1 Oscillospiraceae bacterium
CAAAAAATCGAAATGACAATGTTTTATCAAATCTCAACGCGCAACTTGGAAATATGGCTGGCTCACCAAATCCAAATGAACCTGAACTTGAAAGCTCGATTCAACTTGATGATGATTTTCCGCCGGCCTCATACAGGCAAGACATTTCTTCACACACAGTTCGCGGCGACACACCTATAGAGTATGACAGCCAGGGGAGGAGAACTTCTGATTTGATTTTTGAAAACGAAGATCAAAATGCTGGTCGCGCAAATACAGGCAGAGTTCAAGCGCCGGAAAATTTGTCTATGTCAACCCAAAACGGATCAAATTTTACTCAAAATTTAGGAAATTCTCAACAAAATAATATGGAAAATGCGGCCCCTAATATGAACCGCGATTATGATTTACAGCGGCTTTCTGATGATTTGCCCCAAAACAGTCGCGATAGCCAGCAAAATATTGCAAATTTTGAAAGCATTCAAACAAATAATGGAAATCAGTCTGAATCTGCTGACGAACAATTTCAAAGTGAGTGGAATAATTTCGAATCCAGGAACACATCTAATGGGTTTTTGAAAGTTCAAGTGTATTCGGCCAGAGGAGCTTTTCCGATTAAAGACGCAAAAATAACAATATTTAAGGAATTTGACGGACAAAACAAAATATTTTATGAAATTTTAACAGATGAAAGCGGAATAACTCAGCCCGTCTCGTTGCCAGCTCCAGACGCAAGCCACTCATTCGCCGTCGACGGAATACGCCCATATGAAAATTACAGCATTTCGGTTTCAAAATTCGGCTTTGAGGACGCAACAAGAAACGGATTGCCAATTTTTCCGGGAGTTGTTTCGCTCCAGCCAATTCAACTTGGACCGCAACTCGCTTCACAACAAGACGAAAACCCCAATTTGGAGCGAAATTTTTGAGGGAGGCTTGGCGTATATGGCTGATTTTCTCCCAAAAATTCCGAATGAAATAACCGTCCATCTGGGCTTGCCATCCAGCAATGCTGAAAATATTACTGTTGATTTTATAAACTATGTCAAAAATGTTGCATCTAGCGAACTATTACCGTCTTGGCCTGAAAATTCTCTGAGAGCAAATATTTTGGCAATCGTCACATTTGCGCTAAATAGGGTTTATAACGAGTGGTATAGAAGCCAGGGCTATGAATTTGACATAACCAGCACAACACAATATGACCAGGCATATCAGCAGGGACGTGACATATTTGAAAACATTAGCCGCTTAGTTGATGAGCTATTTAATAACTATATCATCAGGCAAAACACAGTCGTTCCCCTGTTTGCGCAATTTTGCAACGGAACAACCGTGACCTGTCAGGGGCTTTCACAATGGGGGACGGTTGAGCTTGCAAAAAAAGGATATACCCCCTTTCAGATTTTGCAGTATTACTATGGCGACGACATAAATCTTGTTCAAAACGCTCCTGTTGAGGAAAAAATCGAATCATATCCCGGAAGACCTCTTCGCATCGGAGACTTTGGAAATGAGGTTCGAACAATCCAGTTTGAATTAAACAGAATAGCTGATAATTATCCCGCTATGCCTAAAATACCTGAAACTGATGGAATATTTAAAAGCTCAACCGAGGATGCTGTTGTTAAATTTCAAGAAATATTTTCTTTGCTTGCGGACGGAATCATCGGAAAATCAACCTGGTATAAAATAAAATATGTGTATAATAGCGTCAGGCATTTGGGGGAGCTTTCCGCTGAAGCTGTCTCGATTGATGAGCTGGCTCCAAAATATCCAGACCAGCTCAAACTTGGCTCTGAAGGGCTTGCTGTGAGATACGCTCAGTACTATCTCAACGTTATATCAACTTTTGTATATTCACTGAATCCTGTTGCGATTGATGGAATTTTTGGCCCAAACACACAAAAAGCCGTTGAAGATTTTCAAAAATATTACAAACTGGAGCCAACTGGAATAATAAACCGCCCAACAATAAACAAGATGATCGATGTGTATCGCGGGATAATTCAATCGCTCCCGCCGGGATATGAAGGGGAAAACGCTAAATTTTATCCGGGGTATGTTTTAAGCAGGGGCATGGAAAACGAAAACGTCAGGGATTTGCAAAAATATCTCGCGCTGATTGGACGAACATACACAACGCTAAAATCCGTCCCGATAACTGGATACTATGGCGAGGTCACAGAAAACGCCGTTCGGGAATTTCAAAAAGCTTTTGGCCTCCCCCAAACCGGATCTGTTGGCGCAACAACATGGGGCGACATCGAAAGAACATATAATTCAATAACCTTAAGCGGACTCAAAAACAGCGTTTGAATTCAAAAGATCAACGTCAAAAAATTTAAAAGCCGCCGTCAACACTTAGAACCTGGCCTGTTATGTATGAAGCTCCCTCGCTTGCCAAAAACAAAGCAGCATTTGCAACGTCTTCGGCCTTCCCCAGCCTTCCACACGCGATTTCTTGCTCTAAAAGCTTGATTGTTTCTTTGGAATGAATTTTCATCATGTCGGTTGAAATGACGCCAGGCGCTATGCAGTTGACGGTTATATTGCTTGGGGCCACTTCCTTTGCCAAAGCCTTTGAAAGCCCAATGACTGCCGCTTTTGAGGCGGAATAGTGAACCTCGCAAGACCCTCCCAAAACTCCCCATATTGAGGATATGTTGATTATTCTTCCCTGCTTTTTTCGAATCATTGACGGCAAAAATTCTTTACAGCATATAAAAACACCTTTTGCGTTGACGCTAAACATTTTGTCCCATTCTTCAAGCGTTATGTCTGTGAATAATTTTTGCTCTGAAATTCCCGCATTATTTATTAAAATATCAGGGCTTCCAAGTTTATTTTCAACTTCTTCACGCATTTTTTTAACATCATCATAATTTGATATATCAGCGTAAAATATTTCCGAAAATCCGCCCATTTGCTTGATTTTTTTCAAAAGAGCCTCGGCCTTCATTTTGCTTTTGAAATAGTTTATCGCAACTCGATAGCCATTTTTTGCAAAAAGCTCCGCGCAAGAAGCTCCAATTCCTCTTGCCGCTCCCGTTATCAAAACAGTTTTCTTCAATTATATATATACCCCTTTCAACAACAAGCTGGCCGAAAAAACAGTTAAATATCGCCTTAATGCGAATCTAGCTAAACAGCTTTTTTAAATACTTCCTGTTATAATCTTTTGTTGATATGACGACGTCGTCTCCAGATCTAAGAACTGATTCTCCGTTTGGAACGATTGATTTTTGATTTCGAGATATCGCGATAACCAGCGTGTCTTTTGGCCATTTTATTTCAGAAATCCTCCTATTACATATCTTCCCATTTTCCGAAACAACAAACTCGACGATTGATGTGTCGCCCATGGTCATTCTGGTTATGAAATGATAGTCTATGGCGTTAACCTGTTGCTCTATTATTTGCGATAGCATGTTAACGCTCGAGACGACAATATCCGCAGCCAGCGACTTGATTATGTCGACATTTTTTGGGTTATTGACCTTTGCAATTGTTGTTTTGGTGTGGAATCGGTGTTTTGCCAGTTGACAGCAGATGAAGTTGTCCTCGTCCTTTCCGGTCAGCGCAACCAATATGTCTGCGTGGGCTGCGTCTGCCTTTTCAAGGGTTGATATGTTTGAACCATCGCCGTGGATTATTGGGATGTTTAGCTTGTTTGCGGCAATTATCGATCTTGCGTGGATCTTTTCGACGATTTTTATATCGTGATTTGCTGCGGATATGAGCGAATATGCTAGATAGTAGCCTATGTTTCCGGCGCCAATTATTATAATGTTCATTGCTTTTGGTCCTTTCTTCAGTCGACAATTGATGTATATATGAGCCTGTCGGTTTTTTGAATTTTGCGGTCACTTTTATAACTAAACATGACGAATTTGTCGTTTTCATCCAAAAATCCAAGAAGTTTGTGTCGTGTGACAAATTCAACTTCAGACATCATCTTCCCGCGCATCCACTTTTCATATGGAACAGTTATAACTGCAACAGAAGATTTTCCGCAGTCGACGATTTTATTGTGGTTATTGTGGAATATTTTTGAATATATGGACTCAAATGCAAGCGCGGTTGGGGATATTGTTGACATGTTCATTTGGCTATATACACGGCATTTAACCGGGTCAAGGATTCGCAGCAAAATGTTGTCTATTTTAAAAATGTTTTTTATTATTTGAGCTGCCATTATGTTTGTGTTGTCACTTTCGGTCACACAGATTGCATAGTCACATCCTTCTATTCCCGCCGACTTCATAACGTCAATGTCGATTGGATTCCCCGGAACAGACAATCCGGAAAAGTCGTCGTTTAAATTGTCAACCAAAGCCTGCTCATTTCCGATCACAGAAATGTTGTGTTCTTGGCTGTCTAGGACGTTTGCAAGCCGAGCGCCCAACTTCCCACACCCTATTATCAATATATTCATGACGTTTCACCAATCCTTCAGATTCTAATATTTTTTGCCTAAACAATAAATTATTCACTAGGTTTTACAAGCATAAAACATCTTTAATTTAATATTATTACTTAATTCAAATTTTGTCAAATATTATTATTTTTATTCTTTATTCATAGTGACTCAACCATTCTAAATTTTTCCTTAATTCAGGGGACTTGAATTTAATTTTGATTTTTAATATAATTTTTTGTAAAATAAATTTATTATATTTTTTGGATTTTTGTTAAAAATAGTTAAAGGAGAGTTAAAAATGCCGCGTTTTTTTGTTGAAAATCCCAATAGCCAAACAATAAATTTAGGCAAGGAAACTTCAAACCACATATCCAAGTCACTGAGAATGAAAATTGGTGAAAATGTGACAATTTGCGATGGAAATTCCAATGATTATTTGTGCGAAATAACAAAAATAATGCCGGATGAAGTCGTTTTAAAGGTCAATGAGTGCGTGAAAAATGCAAACGAGCCAACAATTAGTGTTCATCTATATCAAGCGCTGTCAAAGGGGGCAAAATTTGAGTATATCATTCAAAAAGCTGTTGAGCTTGGCGTTTCAGAAATAACGCCCGTTTTGACCAAAAGATGCATATCCCGGCCTAAAGAAAAAAATATATATGGTAGGATTGCCCGATATCAAAAAATTTCAAAGCAAGCGTCGCAGCAAAGCGGGCGAGGGAAAGTTCCGATTGTTCATCCGATTTTGTCATTTGAAGAAGCCATTTTGCAGATGAAAAATGCAAAACTTAATATTTTATTTTATGAATGTGGCGGAGAAAAATTGAATAATATAGATATATATAAATATGATGATATAAGTTTTATGATTGGGAGTGAGGGCGGATTTGAAATTGATGAGGTTGAATTTGCGAAAAAGAAGGGAGTTTTGATTGGGAGTTTAGGAAAAAGAATACTTAGATGTGAGACGGCTTCTTTGTGTGTTTTGAGCATTTTGATGTATTCAACAAAAAATTTATAAAAAAGACTTGAATTATTATTAAAAAGACTTGAATTATTATTTGAATGGGTGTATAATAGTTTTAGGTTGTTTATTTTATTAATTTGATAGGAGGTAGGTTGTTGTGAAAAAGAGTTTAATAATGTGGTTGGTTGCGATAATAGTTGCCTGCGCAGGGGCAATAGTTGCTGTTGTTGCTTTTGTCCAAAAGAGCAGGAGATGTCGCTGCAGTGATGATTGCTGTTATGGCGATTGTTGCGATGATGATTTTGATGTGTATGATGAGCTTGACGATTCCGATAATAAGCTTGATTCCGAAAAAAAAATCGAGAATAATGAGATGGAAGAATCTGAAGAAGAAAAAAAATAAAAAAAATTTTAAAAAAAGCTTGCATTTTTAATTAAAGTGTGATATACTCAATTGGCAGTCGATTTTTGGGGTTGATTGTGTATATCACAAATCGAAGCGGAGTGGAGCAGTTCGGTAGCTCGTCGGGCTCATAACCCGAAGGTCGTTGGTTCAAATCCAGCCTCCGCAACCAAGTTTTTGCTAAGGGTCAGTTTCTTTTTGAAGCTGGCTTTCGGTTTCTCGGGGAAGTGTGAAAAAAGGAGATTTTTTATGGAAGCATTTGCTGTCAGAAACAGTGTTAAAATCGTTTTGCTGGATCCTGAGAACAAGGTTTTGCTGATCGGAATGGACAACAAAAACATCAAAAGCGCAAATGGCGAATATAACGGCAAATTTTGGAGTTTAGTTGGCGGAAAAATTGAAGAAGGAGAGGATCTGCTCGCCGCGGCCAAAAGGGAGCTTTTTGAGGAAACTGGTTTGCGCCCCAAGAGCGTTTCATTTGGAAAAGTTGTTTGGAATGGGGAATTGGTTTTAAACATGAATGGCGTCAAAACTCTCATAAGACAGCGTTTTATTGTTGCCAGGACTTCAAAAAATTTCGTGACGCTTAAAAATTTAACTCGCGAGGAGAAAATGTTTGAGCGAGGTTTAAAGTGGTTTTCGCTATATGAAATAAAAAACAGCAATGAAGTGATATATCCTGTTGGTTTGGACGAATATTTGTCGGATTTGCTGGTCAACGGCGTTCCAAATAAGCCAATCAAAATCGCTCTAGATAAAAAGCCAAATGTTAAGTTAGGCGTCTAGAACTGGTCAAAAAAAGATGAATATGTTGAAATATATAAAACTATTTAGGATAAATATTGGGTTGATTTTGATTTTTCATTGTTTATTAGATCGCATTTTAATGGAGATTTGACTATAAATTGTTTAAACAGAGTCAACAAAATAAAAATTATTGGATATGATTGCAAGGGGATTGTAAATTTATAGCAAAATCAAGAGATGATTTTTGAGTTTGATGGCGATGGGTTGGACGATTTGTAGTTTATGCTCCACATTTTTTAATAAATATACAATTTGTATTTTAGATTAGGGTTATATTTGCCCCGATAAATTCTTTTCCAAAAAACCCGGCTCTTTTCTAAAAAAATCCAACAATTTCAAACATCCTTGACCCAATTATAAAAAACAACGCAAAATCAAATCAAAGCGCCGCCTGCTCACAACTAACTGTAATATTTAATCCTTTCTCAATATCCCTGCCTCTTTGAAAGCCTCCTCAACAAACGGTAAGCTAGCGTCCTCGAGAGCGAGCAAGTTTTAATCTCCTGCTAAAAAAACCCGGCTCTTTTCTAAAAAAATCAACAATTTCAAACATCCTTGACCCAATTCTAAAAAAACAACGCAAAATCAAATCAAAGCGCCGCCTGCTTACAACTAACTGTAATATTTAATCCTTCCTCAACTTCCCTGCCTCTTTGAAAGCCTCCTCAACAAGCGGTAGGCTGGCGTCCTCGAGAGCGAGCAAGTTTAGGTTAGCACACCCTTTGACCTTGGCTTGTTATTGGCGCTTTGAAAAAGACGCAAATTTTAAACGAGGGTTGACTCGCGTGGTTGATGGTGGGCGGGCGGCGCTTTAGATCATTTTGTAGTTGTTTTTTAGAATGTGTTCAAAGAAAATTTAAAAGAGACAGGTTTTTCAAGCTAAATTTTAAAATTTTCAGAAGAGGGATTAAGGGGACAAATATAACCCAATTTAATATTACAATTTGTTGTTTTTTGCAATTTTGCTTGACGCCAATCATTAAGACCAAAAAAATTATTTTAAATAGTGCTGGACTAAGTTGATTTTATGTGATATAATTTTTTCAGAGCTTTTTGGACAAATTATTTAAGGGCGTGAAAAAAATATGATTAAATTTGAGGTTTCGCTAAACGAAGCAGACATCAAGAATTTTATAAAACACAAAATGAATTTAAAAAGCAAAAAAACGATTCTTCCTTTTTTGACCCACCTTATCTGCGCAATAATTCTCGTGTTTGCGAACTTTTTTTATGATTTTGGAATTGTTGGATGGCTTGCGGCCGCGGCTTTTTTTGCTGTTTTTGGCTTTAATATGTATAAAATATATAGCACATATCAAAAAGTTTTGGTGAAAAATCTAGATATAGTTAATAAAAACAGAAAATTTTTTATCGATCAACATGTATTAAGCATATTGTGTGATTCCAATTCGGATTTTTGCGGGCGATATCCACTATATGACCTGAAAAATTGTGTAAAATCATCACAATATTACTATTTGACATTTAATCCCAAAATATATATAATAATTCCGCGCAAATTTTTAGACGCTTCGCAGGACACAGAACTGTCAAATATATTTAAATGCGCGTGATAAATATATAAATTAAAAATTAGATATTGCTAAATCAGATGAAATTTGATATACTGAAGGTGGCAGCTTAAAAACTGCTTTTGAATAAAAATTGGTTAGGAGAAGACCTTAAAATGTCAAACCGTTATGAATTAAACAAAAACTTGGCTCAAATGCTAAAGGGCGGCGTTATTATGGACGTCACAACCCCTGAACAAGCTAAAATTGCCGAGTCTTCTGGAGCGTGCGCAGTCATGGCTCTGGAGCGAATTCCCGCAGATATCCGCGCAGCAGGTGGAGTTTCCAGGATGAGCGACCCGAAAATTATTAAAAAAATTCAGGCTGCTGTTTCAATCCCAGTTATGGCAAAATGTCGAATAGGTCACTTTGTTGAGGCGCAGATTTTGCAGGCTCTTGACATAGACTATATCGACGAAAGCGAAGTTTTAACCCCCGCTGATAATGTAAATCACATAGACAAAACCAAGTTTAAAGTTCCGTTTGTTTGCGGCGCGAGAAACCTCGGAGAAGCTTTGAGAAGAATTGCGGAAGGCGCTTCTATGATCCGCTCTAAAGGCGAAGCAGGAACGGGAGACATTGTCCAAGCTGTTTCGCATATGAGAGCAATAAACAGCGACATTAACAGGATTGCAGCAATGCGCGAGGATGAACTTTTTGCCGAATCAAAAAACATGCAGGTCCCGTATGAGCTTTTGGAATATGTTCATAAAAACAAAAAGCTCCCTGTTGTTAATTTTTCTGCTGGAGGAGTTGCAACCCCTGCTGACGCTGCTTTAATGGTCCATCTAGGGGCGCAAGGAGTCTTTGTTGGATCTGGAATATTTAAATCCAAAAACCCTGAAAAAAGAGCCACTGCAATAGTCAAATCCGTGACAAACTACGACGACCCCGACATGATCGCAAGGCTGTCTGAAGATCTTGGAGAGGCTATGGTTGGAATCAATCAGCAGGAAATAAAAATTTTAATGGCAGAGCGCGGCCAATGATTAGGATTGGAGTTTTGGCTCTTCAGGGCGCATTTTTGGAGCATCAAGCCATTTTAAAGCATCTTGGCGCAGAAACTTTTCAAATTCGCAAACCAAAAGACCTTGAAAGGAAGATTGATGGGTTGGTTCTTCCCGGCGGCGAGAGCACTGCGATCTGCAAACTTTTGATTGACTTGGATATGATGAATCAAATCAAAAGCAAAATCCAAGACGGGCTGCCTGTTTTTGGAACCTGCGCCGGCTTGATAATTCTTGCAAAACGCGTTAAAAACAAAAGCGTGCCTGGCCTTGAAACAATGGACATTGAATGTGTGCGAAACGCGTATGGGCGCCAACTTGGAAGCTTTAGGGCAACTTCCCAATTCGAAAAATTTGGCAAAATACCAATGGTTTTCATACGAGCTCCATACATAACGTGGGCTGGCAGAGGCGTTGAAATTTTGGCTGAAGTTGACGGAAAAATCGTCGCTGCTCGACAAAAAAATCAGCTAGTCACCGCGTTTCACCCTGAGCTCACCGACAACCCAACAGTTCATAGATACTTTCTTGAGAAAATGGTCAAAAAATAAATTTTGCTGGAGATTTCAGTTATTTTCGAAATGTTTGATTTATTTTGCAAAAATTTGGAGGATTTAATGAAGCATCTTGTTGATCTTGACGATTTTTCGTTGGAAGAAGTGGAGTCCATATTAAACAAAGCGATTTATATAAAGTCTAATATGTCGAAATTTTCAAACGCTATGTCGAAAAAAATCATCGCGACTTTGTTCTATGAACCCTCAACCAGGACTCAAATGTCCTTTCAAACAGCGATGATTAAGCTTGGAGGCCAGGTCATCGGTTTTGACAATCCAACCAATTCATCAATCGCAAAAGGCGAAGACCTAAAAGACACAATAAAAATAATAAGCGAATATGCCGATATCATCGCCATTAGGCACAACCTCGAAGGAGCTGCAAGAGCTGCGGCATGTTTTTCGAGTTGTCCTGTGATTAACGCTGGAGATGGGGGGCATTTGCATCCAACTCAAACCTTAACGGATCTGCTGACAATAAAGGAAACAAAAAGCTCTTTTAGCAATTTAACCTTTGGATTTTGCGGTGATTTAAAACATGGCAGGACTGTTCATTCACTGGTCAAAATGCTTTTGAGATATAAAAACAACAAATTTATATTTATATCAACAGACCAGCTAAAAATTCCAGATTATATAAAAAAAATCATTATAGCATCAAAAAATCAATTTGAAGAATCCTGTTCACTCGAAAATTCAATAGACAAGTTAGATATTTTATATATGACTCGAATTCAAAAAGAGAGATTTAAATTCGAAAAAACGGCCTTTAGCGCGCAAAAAAACTTTTTTAAACTGAAAAAAAACACGCTCAAAAAAGCTAAATCAGACATGCTTATTTTGCATCCGCTTCCGCGAGTTGATGAAATTGACTTTGAAGTTGACAGCGACCCAAGGGCGGCGTATTTTAGGCAGGCTGCAAATGGAGTTTTTGCGAGGATGGCGCTTATTACTCACGTTTTATCTGCTCCAAACGTCGAAAATTTTCCAACAGTAACAATAAATAAATGCTGCTGTAATGATCGGTGTGTTACTAATTTTGAAAAATATTTGCCAAAGCGATTCATAAAAAACAAAGAGTCATATTTTTGCCATTATTGCAGTCAAAAACTAAATATATGAAAAAAATTTTAGTTTTGTTTGGATCGCCCCACACTCAAGGAAAAACTGCCGCGCTTTTGAAAATCTACTTAAAGCAATATGTCAAAAATTTTCATAAAGACTTTAAAATTAACAAATTATTTATTTATAATCAAAACATTCTTCCGTGCACTGGGTGTGGCTGCTGCATAAAATCTGGCATTTGCTCTCAAAATAAAAAAGACGACGTTGAGAAAATATTTGATTTTATTTTAAATTCCAATCACATAGTTGTTGCTTCTCCTGTTTATTTCTCGGGCTTTCCATCTCCTCTAAAGGCGATGGTTGACAGGTCTCAACAGCTATATAACAAAAAAATCAAAAATGGAAAAATCAAAAATTTAAGGCAAAGGACCGGCGCTTTGGTCGCAACTTGCGGATCCGAAAACAAAAAGGGTTTTGCTGCTCTAGAGTCTTGTTGCAAACAATTTTTTGACTGCGTTGACGCAGCGTTTTCAGAAAGGTTATTCGCCTCAAATACAGACAGTATTAATAACTGGAAAATATACACCAAAATTTAGAAAGGAGAAATTTATATGAGCATTTTGGTTTGTGACAGCAATAATTTTAACGAGGTTGTCCTGGAGTCTAAAATTCCTGTCTTGGTTGATTTTTATGCAGATTGGTGTGGGCCATGCAAAATGATGTCTCCAATTTTAGACGAAATCAGCCAGGAGTTTGAGGGAAAAATCAAGATCGCAAAAGTCAATGTTGACGATAATCCCGACCTTTCATCGGAATATAAAATTATGTCAATCCCAAACATGATTCTCTTTGAAAACGGCGTAAAAAAAGAAAATATAGTTGGCGCGCGATCAAAAGATGACATAATCAGATTTTTAGGACTATAGACAATAAAAAGCTAGCTCACATACCGCAGCTAGCTTTTGTTTTTTTCTATTTATCTTCTAATTTTTTCAAATGCTTTTTTATAATATTGTTAAGCGCGTCTAAAATATATATCCTGGCAAACAATTTATCATTTGAAGGAACAATATTCCAAGGAGCAAATTCAGTTGAGGTTTTTTGGATCATCTCATCAACAGCCATTTGATATTCGTCCCACTTTTCCCGATTTCTCCAGTCTTCATCAGTTATCTTCCATCTCTTAGACGGAGTGTTTTGGCGATCCTGGAAGCGCTTGAGTTGAACATCTTTGCTGACTTGAAGCCAAAATTTAGCGACAATCATTCCGCCCTGAAAAAGTTCCTGTTCAAAAGCATTGATCTCGTTATATGCCCTCTGCCACTCGCTTTGGGAGGTGAATTTTTCAATTCGCTCAACCATAACCCTTCCATACCAAGTTCGATCAAATATTGAAATATGACCGTTTTTAGGCATTTTGTTCCAAAATCTCCACAAATAGTGGTGTGACAGTTCAAGCTCGGTTGGGGCGGCAACAGGATTAACGCTGTAACTTCGCGAGTCAAGCCCCCCTGCAACGCGCTTTATCGCGCCTCCCTTCCCCGCAGCATCACAACCTTCAAAAGCGACAACCATGGGAATTTTTTTGTTATATAAAACATTTTGCAGCTTAAATAGCTCCTTTTGCAATTCATCCAAACGTTCTTTATATTTTGCCCTGTCAACATATTTATCCAAATTAACATCTTTTATTTTAGGCATGTCAACAAGTTTAAACTGTCTGTTGATAAATCTGTTTTGAGTCTGTTTTTCAATACTCTGAAATTTATTTTCCAGCGCCATCTTAACAGAATTAATTATTACTTTATATATTTCTATGTTCCTATTTCTTTTATATGTTCCGTCAACAACATACCAAGGTGCAAAATTATAATTTGTGTTTTTTAAAATAGAACACATAACGAACACTGTTTCTTCATATTTTTTATTTTTATCCCAGTCTTTTTTCCCAACTCGCCATGAGGTGCTTTTTTTTTCAGAAAGCTTTTTTAGCCTTCTGCGCTGCTCTTTTTTGGATATATTTAAATATATTTTGACAATCAAAGCCCCATCACTAACAAGCAAGCGTTCAAAATTTTCAACGCTGTCCAATTTTTCTTTAAAATGTTTATCATTTAGCAAATTGTCGCTTTTTAACGCCCGATGAAACAAGTCTTGATACCACGACCTGTCTAGGAAACATATCTGCCCACGCGCCGGCGTTTTCGTCCAATATCTCCACATATCCGGCATCCTGCGCTCGAGATCGCTTGGCGCCGTGATTGAATATGTCTCAAAAAATCTAGGGTCTAGGGAAAGAATGGTCCGGCTGATGCTTTGGCCTTTTCCCGAAGCAGAAACCCCCTCAAAAAGGACGATAACCGGCAATTTTTTCTCCTTTATTTCAAGTTGAAGCGCTGCCATTTCAGCCTTTAATCTCTCAGCCTCCGCTGAATACTTCTCTTTTGAAAGCCTATCCGCATTTTTAAAATTCTTTAGCAATTAAACCACCTCTTCTGTCTCGCAATATATAAATTTAAATTCACAATCCACAAATAAATTATAACACTATTTATCAAAAATTACAACAAATAATCAAAAAATATTTTTTTCGCGCTAGTCTACAATTTGTGTTATTAAATTAGATTATATTTGTTCCAAAATAAAACCTATTCTAAAAAATATTCGACTCTATATTTAAAACGCCAATAATTTTAAATATCATTAACAGCATTCTAAAAAGCAATGCAAAACCAAAAAAGCGCCGCCGGCTCACAACCAACTGTAATATCTATCTTTATTTTTTCTCTCTGTCTTTTTTGAAGCCGTCCTCAACAAGCGGTAGGTAAATGCCTTAAATTGGGGTAATTCTCGCGGACGCTTTACTCTGCCGCCCGTTAAGGAAGTTTTGAAAAAAGCAGGAGGGGGAGAAAGATTTAATATTACAATTAGTTGTTATTTAGAATTTGCTTGAAACCAGCTTGATTTGGAGAAGCTTTTTAAATTAAATTCCGGATGTTTACTTAAAAACGCCAATAATTTTAAATATAGTTAATATAATTCTAAAAAATAATGAAGGCTGTTTAAACAATATATTTAACACTTCACTTTGGGTTTGTTTTTTTATTTACTGTTGACATTTAATATCATTTGTGCTATCATAAACTTAAGGGGGTTATTTTTAAATTTACACATAAAAATCCCCTTGAATGTTGAAATTTTTAATTTGAAAGGAGGTGCCTAAAATGAAAGAGAACAATAAGCTTGAAGCTGATGCATTAGAATCCGTTGCTGGAGGAAATGGGGAACTCGATGAAATTAATGATCAAATTAAGTCTCTTAACGATCAAGTAGTCTTTTTATGCAATCAATGGCAAAAAAAGAAAAAGCGTATCGATTAGGAGAATGTTCGATTTCGGACTTGGAAGAATCATCTAAAAATCTCCACGCGAAGGTGAATTTGCTGCATAAAAAAGCACTCGAAAGGCGTAAACTGATAGACGCAAAAATCGACTAATCCTCAAAAAAACATCTAAAAATACCTACATATTTAAAAAGCCCACTTTGAGTTTTGTTTTTGCTTAAAGTGGGATTTTTCGCAAGTCCACTTGAAATATTGCCGCCAAAACTTTTAAACCGACAAATAATTTGCGCAATTTCTCATTATTTTTTTAACATTTCATTGCAAAATTATAATCTATGTGCTATAATGTCAACGTGTTGAAATTTTTTGGCGATATTGGCCTTTGCAAAGGAGTGATTTTTAATAAAAAAATTCATCATATTTCTCATATTTGCTGTTTGTTTGGATTTAACTGGATGCAATCAACTAAATGATAATGAAAAGTTGCTCCACCCTCCCAAATTTTCTGGCGAATATCAAACGATCTACGAAGCTCTAAAGTCTTCAGTTCCATTCAAAAAAATATCACTACAGTCTCCAAAAGCTGGAAAGCATAGATCCGCAATAACAACATACACAAGCAGCATAGACAAAACTGAGTATGCCATATCTTTTTACAAAAGCGAGCTTCAAAAAATTGACAGCAAAAATAGTTTAAGAATGGGAATATTGCAAAAATCAGACGAAATTTGGAGATGCGCTTGGGATATTCCTTGCGAAGGCGAAGATATAGATCAGATAATGTTTATGGAAAATAGAGAAAAAAATGATCTATATCTCATAGTTGGATATGTTTCTAGCCAGAGCGTTCAAAATAAATACTATATATATAACCTAAGCATCAAAAATTTTAAAACAATTTATAGCGGCGAGTATAATATGATGACCATGTGTGATGTGGATTCTGACGGAAGCTTAGAGCTAATAACAATCGGAAATTATGAAAAAAGCGATATAGACGCAAAAAACTACGACATATCCAACAATATTTCCGACTCCAAAGACGCAACCCGCGCCATCATTCACTCCATTTCCCAAAACCACGTGACGTTATGGGGAGACGCGAAAATGTCGCCATACTATCAAAAATACACAAAAATCAGCATAGACCAAAAAACCTTCAAATCCACGTCTTTATTTGTGGATAGCCAGCGAAGCGATGAAAAATATTCAACCGAAATACTGATTTTTGAAGACAACAAATTAAAAAATTTAACATATGAAAACGACCTGTTTGCTTCATCCTCAAGATCATATGCGCCATTTTCTTGCGACATAGACAACGACGGAGAAATTGAAATCCCCCAAACAAAACCCTTTCCAGACTATCAAGCAACATATTCCAATGAGCAAAACTCCCCTTTGCCATATATTACAACCTGGAGAAAATATAAAGATAAAAAGCTTGTTAAAATTTTCGACACATATTTAAACCATGTTTATGGATTCGGAATCAAACTCCCAAACAACTGGCAAGACAAAGTCAGCATAAAACAAATATATGAAGATGACGAAATAGAATTTTTTATATATGACAGTTCTTATAATAATTCGAATAATTCAAAAAGAAGCAGCCGCGAAACTCTTTTTAAAATCAAGGTTGAGCATCAAAAAAACAAAAGCGCGCTTCCAAAGGACTACTTTATCCTGAAATCTGAGGGGCCTCTAATATATCTTGCAAGTTTGAAGCAGCCTAGCAATTCTTCAAATTCTCAATTATTTATGACTATGGATCAATTAAAAGAAAGTTTCTTTATAATTCGAAATGTTTAAACAATTTTCCCAGGAGGTTTTTTATGAAGCAAATTTTAGTTTGTGAAGATGAGGACGCAATTCGTGATTTTGTTGTCATTAATTTGAATCGGTCCGGATATGAAACAACAGACGTTTCAAATGGAGAAGAAGCAATAAAAATATTTCAAAAGCCCGACTCAAATTTTGACATAGTCTTAATAGACATTATGATGCCGGGGGTTGATGGCTTTGAGGTTTGCCGCCAGATTCGAAAGGCGGATGAAAACGTTGGAATAATCATGCTGACAGCAAAAACTCAAGAGATGGATAAGGTTCGGGGCTTGATGCTTGGGGCTGACGACTATATATCAAAGCCATTTTCTCCCTCTGAGCTTATTGCCCGGGTTGACGCAATATATAGAAGGGTCAGCATGGTTGGAGCAGGCTCTAAAAAAACTGAAATAATAATCTCCGGGCCTTTTAAATTCAATAAAAATGACCGCGTTTTAACCAAAAACAACAAGCCCGTTGAATTAACCCAAGTTGAATATCAGCTGATAACTCTTTTTTTAGAAAATCCCAATGTTGCTATGGAGCGAACTCACATTTTGCGCGAGGTTTGGGGAAAAGATTATTTTGGAGATGTGAAAATAGTTGATGTCAATATTCGCCGGTTGAGAATGAAAATTGAGGATGACCCGTCTTTTCCAACATATATCCAAACGGTTTGGGGATATGGATATAAATGGAACGACAAATAGGAAAAGCTCGCTTAAAGCTTCTCGATTTGAATTTATTTTGAAGAATTTAAAGGTTAGGGTGAATCTGCTTGAAAATACGAAGCATTACACACAAATGGATTTTCAACACTTTTGCTTTCATAACGCTCGTTTTGGTCGCAGTTAATGTTACATTGGTTGTTAATATAAAAAAATATTACTATGACTATGCCGAACAAAAGCTAAACTCAATCGCAACAAACAACACATACATCATCCAATCAATGGCCAGCAGCTCTAAGGTGCTTAATGCTGAAATTCGAAACTTGATTGAAAATTTCTCAGCTTCTGATAAAATTGCTGTTTTTGGTTTGGATTTTTACGGCAACGTTGTCGCTTCTTCAAACGGAATTTTAACAACATATTCAAGCGATCCCTCAAACTATAAAAACTCCATATCATACTCTCAACCATATGTTTTGCGAACTGAATATTTTAAAAGCGGCGAACACGTCATGACATACACCAAAGCCATTTCAACAATAAACAACGAATTTTCAGCCATATTATATATGGTTTCTTTGCGCGACATAGATTCACTCATCGCAAATTTAACAATGACATCAATAATAATCAGTTTGATAGTTTTGTCTTTGGTTTTCATTTCTGGAATATTTTTTGTTAATTCTTTCGTTAAGCCGGTTCGCGAAATCAATTTGGTCATCAAAAAAATAGCAGCTGGAAACAAAAATGTTAGAATTAATAAAAAATCTAACTATGAAATAGAAGAATTATGTAAATCAATAAATTATATGGCAGATGAACTTGCAAATTCAGAATATATAAAAAATGAATTTATATCCTCTATATCACATGAACTTCGAACCCCTTTAACGGCAATTCAAGGCTGGAGCGAAACAATCCTAGACACAAGCTATAATGACAAGGAAACAATCAACAAGGGCATGATTGTTATTTCTAAAGAAACCTCAAGACTCGCCGACATGGTTGAAGATCTTTTGGACTTTTCAAGAATTCAAAACGACAGATTTCAGCTCAACAAAGACAAAATGGATCTTTTTGTCGAGCTCGAAGAAGCAGTTTTGATATATTCTGACATCGCGCTTCGTGAAGAAAAAAAGCTTATATATAACGAACAAGAAGCCATCCCCATGATATATGGAGACAAAAATCGAATTCGCCAAGTTTTTATCAATATAATCGACAACGCTATTAAATATTCTAATCGCGGAGGTTCAATCAATATTGATGCGCATGTTGAAAGTCCAAACGCTGTCATAAAAGTTTCAGACACTGGATGCGGGATTTCAGAGCAAGACCTGCCGCACATAACAAAAAAATTCTTCAAAGCAAATTTTTCAAAAAAAGGCTCTGGAATTGGGCTGTCGATTGTTGAAGAAATCATTAAAAGACATGATGGCAGCTTAAAGTTTCAAAGCGTTGAAAACGAAGGGACTCAAGTGACAATAACTTTTCCTCTGTATAAAGAAATAGACACAGCCAGCGATTAAATTGCTAAAATAATAAAATTTTTAGGAGGGCATGGCTATGAAAACTGAAAAAAGAAAAAGCAAAATAGGCGGTCAGGCGCTGATTGAAGGGGTCATGATGAGGGGGCTTGACAAGGTTTCTATGGCCGTTCGTCTGCCAAACAAAAAAATAGACATTGAAACTTGGCAGGTCGGGAGCCTGGTTCATCCCAAGTGGTATAGAAAAATTCCAATTCTTCGCGGCGTTATTGGGATGGTTTCTTCGCTTGCTTTGGGATATAAATGCTTGATGAAATCAGCTGAAAAGGCAGCTATGAGCGAGCAGGGGCAATCTGAGCCTCAAAACAAAGAGGAGCAGGCAAAAAATGAAGGCCTAACAAAAAATATCATCAAAATTGCCGGAATTGTTGGGACAGTTTTAGCAGTTGTCCTTTCGATCGGGCTTTTTATGTTCATTCCATCTTTAGCAATAAAAACTTTAAACTCCGCCCTGGGACTTAATAATTTTTCCAAAGCCATTCTTGAGGGAATTCTAAAAATAATCATATTTGTCGCATATTTAGCAATAATTTCGTTAATGCCAGATATGCGTCGAACATTTCAATATCACGGAGCAGAACATAAAACAATCTCATGCTATGAAGCAGACTGCGAGTTGACTGTTGAAAATGTTAAAAAGTTCACACGCTTCCACCCCAGATGTGGAACGAGCTTTTTGATAATAGTCATGATCATTTCAATCATTGTTTTTTCACTGATAACATGGGATGATTTGCTTGTTCGGATAATTTTGAAATTCGCCCTGCTTCCTGTTGTCACGGGATGTTCATTTGAAATCATACAACTTGCAGGCAGATATACCAACACTTGCACTAGAATTGTCTCAGCTCCGGGGCTTTGGCTTCAAAGGCTGACAACCAGCGAACCCGACGAAAGCCAAATCGAAGTCGCAATAGCCGCCTTTGAGCAAGTGATTCCGGAAAATAAAGATGAAGACCAATGGTGATAATGGAGCTTCGCAAAAAATTGCGCAACATTTTAAAACAAAAGCCAAATTTTTCATTTGAATCAGACATAATCATTACACACGTCACAAATTTGCCAAAATCAAAATGGCTTTTAAAAAATGACATATCTGAAAAATTTTCAACAGAGTGTTTAAATCTTGCAAAAAGAAGGAAAAATGGAGAGCCTTTGCAATATTTGCTTGGAAAATGGGAATTTTATGGGATTCCAATTAAAGTTGGCAAAGGAGTTTTGATTCCGCGCCCCGAAACTGAAACTGTTGTTGAAACTGTCCTTGAGCTTGCAAAAAAAACTTCCAAAATCCTCGACCTGTGCGCAGGGAGCGGGTGTATATCAGCAGCAATTGCAAAAAATCTTCCTGAGTGCGATATAGGCGCCCTGGAGCTTTCAGACCAAGCGATTGAGTACGCCAGACAAAATCTGTTAAATTTTAAAAGCAATGCCAAAATAGTAAAGCTTGACGTTTTAAATGAAAAATCTGTCGAGAATTTTCGAGATATTGATATTATAGTGTGTAATCCTCCATATTTAACGCAAGATGACATGAAACATTTGCAGGATGAATTAAAACATGAGCCAAAAATGGCGCTTTTTGGCGGGCAGGATGGGCTTATGTTTTACAGGCAAATCGCAAAAATATGGAAAAAGGCCCTGAAGCCAAACGGCCTCATCATCTTCGAAATAGGCTGGAATCAAAAAGCGCTGGTTGAGGAAATACTCATAAAAAACGGCTATATCAACACAAAAACCATCAAAGACCCTTGCGGCAAAGACAGGGTTGTTTTGGGGCAAAAACCACCCAATCTAATCTAAAATTCAAGGAGAAAAATTATGGCTAAAAAAACAAACACTAAAAAAGAATTCAACAAAAACGACCTCATCTCAGACAAGCAAAAAGCCCTTGAAATCGCGCTTGCTCAAATCGAAAAAAATTTCGGAAAAGGCGCGATAATGCTTCTTGGGAGCAATCAATCTCTAGACATCGAGGCAATATCCACGGGCTCTTTGGGGCTTGACATAGCACTTGGAATTGGAGGAGTTCCCCGCGGCAGGATAACGGAAATTTATGGCCCGGAGTCTTCTGGAAAAACAACCGTTGCCCTTTCAATCGCGGCTCAAGCTCAAAAAAACGGGGGAAATGTCGCTTTCATAGATGTTGAACATGCACTAGACCCAAATTATGCAAAAATTCTCGGCGTCGACATTGATTCGCTCTTGGTGTCCCAGCCAAATTCAGGAGAGCAGGCCCTGGAAATAACCGAAACTCTTGTCAGATCTGGAGCTGTTGATGTTGTTGTTTTAGACTCTGTTGCTGCTATGACAACGAAAGCTGAAATCGAAGGCGAAATGGGAGACAGCAACATCGGGCTTCAAGCAAGGCTTATGTCGCAAGCGATGCGCAAATTGACCGGGATAATCAGCAAAACCAACTGCGCTGCGATATTTATCAACCAAATCCGAGAAAAAATAGGCGTGATATATGGAAACCCAGAAACGACGCCTGGCGGAAGAGCGCTGAAATTCTATTCATCTGTTAGGATGGAAATCAGGCGCGGCGAGCAGATCAAAGACGGAACCAAGATCATTGGCAACAAAACCAGATGCAAAATCAGCAAAAACAAGGTTGCTCCCCCTTTCAAAGAGGCTGAGTTTGACCTGCTTTATGGAGTTGGGATATCCTATGTTGGCGAAGTTTTAGATATGGCAGTTAACCTAGACATCATTAACAAAAGCGGCGCCTGGTTTTCATATAAACAAGAAAGAATCGGCCAGGGTCGCGAAAATGCTAAAATATATTTAGAGCAGCACAAGCAGCTTTGCAGCGAAATCGAAATGCTCGTTAAACAAAATCTTGCAAAAATTAATTCCTCTTTCAAAAAACCTTCACCCACCGCAGACAAAGCCGTTTCCAAAGACTCAGGGTCAACAATTAAAACGCAAAATCTTGAGGCAACTGAACCCCGTCTCGACATAGTCCCTGACGCATCGGATTTTGCACTATGAATATTATTAGCATTCAAAGGAAAAAGGGGAATTATTATAATATATATTGTGATGATGATTTTATTGGCGTTTTTCATAAAAACACATTACTTGATTTTAAAATTGAAAACCAAAAATCATATGAAACTTCCCACATTCAAAAATTTAAGCTTGAAGGGACGCTTCGATATGCAAAAGACAGAGCGCTTCTTTTCCTTGGCTACCGCGATTATTCTTCAAAAGAGCTGACCCAAAAACTGCAAAAAGAATTTTCGCCGGAAATTGCCAAAAAAACAGTTGAAAATTTAAGCGAACTTGGGATTATTGACGATTTAAAATTTGCTAAAAATTTGGCGCGAAGGTTAATAGAAAATAAAAATCGCGGTTTTAAGCGGGTTTTGCATGAACTTCAGCTCAAAGGAATTGACAGGGAAACTGCAACCCAAGCGATAAATTCAATTGATTTTGACAGCGTCGAGCTAATATTAAAAGTTATATGTAAAAAATATATGAATAAATTGAATAATTTCGAATCTGAGCAAAAAGTTATAGCTGCTCTTTTGAGACAGGGTCACTCCTATGACGACATAAAAAATGCAATATATACGCTCAAACAAAAAAATGATAATAATTTTTAAAATTAATCATAAAAATAAAGGAGAAAACGAATTTATATGACAATAAAAGTTGGCGTGGTTTCCTTAGGATGCCCAAAAAATCAAATAGACTTGGAACACATTTTGTTCGATTTATCCAAAAACGAAAAATTTAAAATTGTTAATGATTCAAGTCAAGCGGATGCAGTCATAATCAACACCTGCGCCTTCATAGACAGCGCAAAGCAGGAAGCCATAGACACAATTCTCGAATTTGCTCAAAAGAAAAAATCAAACGTCAAATCCATCATCGTCACGGGGTGTTTGGCTCAAAGATATCAAACCGAAATTTTAAAAGAGATTCCGGAGGTTGACGTTGTTTTGGGACCAGGCTCAAATAAAATGCTTGAAAGGGCGATCGTTGAGTCTTTAAAAGGGAAGAAAATTTCAAAATTTGACTCTTTAAACAAACTTTGCCTGGGCGGCAAAAGAATCCTGACAACGCCCGCTCATTATGCATACTTAAAAATTGCAGAAGGCTGTGACAATTGCTGCACATATTGCGCAATTCCGAAAATCAGAGGCCGCTATCGAAGCCGAAAAATTGAGGATATTTTGAATGAAGCGAGGTGGCTTGCGCAAAAAGGCGTTCGGGAGCTAATCCTTGTTGCACAGGACACAACGTCTTATGGAATCGATATATATGGCAAATTTTCGCTGGCTTGGCTTCTTGAAAAAGTTGCTTCGTTAAATTTCAAATGGATCAGATTTTTATATGCATATCCGGAGAAAATAGACGAAAAACTACTCAGAGTTATTTCCCAAAATAAAAATATCCTTCCATACCTTGATCTTCCAATCCAACACATCAACGACGAGATTCTAAAAAAGATGAACAGGAAAACGACAAAACAACAAATTCTAGGCAAAATCCAATTAATCAGAAGCATTTTGCCAAATTCCATATTGCGGACCACACTTATCGCGGGATTTCCAGGAGAAACAGAATCTCAATTTGAAGAGCTGCTTAGCTTTGTCAAAGGCTCAAGCTTTAGCCGACTGGGCTGTTTTGCATATTCTCAGGAGGAAGGAACGGCGGCAGCAAAGCTTCCGAACCAAATTCCCGAGCAGGTTAAAAATCAAAGAGCCAGAGCGATAATGACCCAGGCTCAACGTTTAATTGAAAAATTTGGTGAGAAAATGGTCTCAAAATCAATTCAAGTGATCGTTGATGGTTTTGAAAACGACCTTTACATCGCAAGATCAATTGCAGACGCGCCGGAAATAGACTGCAATGTATATGTTAAATCTAAGAATAATTTGAATATTGGCGATATTATTCAAGTAAAAATTAATAAAACGGAATATGGTGATTTGTTTGGAGAATATATGACATAGTCTGGGAGATGAGCTTGTTTATGAATATTGCTAATATATTAACTGTTTTTAGAATCCTGCTTGTTCCTGTTTTTGTTTTTTTCACATTGATTGGCCCCGAAAATCCGCTTTATTTCGGAGTCTCTCTGTTTATTTTTGTGGTTGCGTCGTTAACCGATGCGATTGACGGCAAGGTTGCGAGAAAATATGATTTAGTCACAAATTTTGGAAAGTTTATGGACCCGCTTGCAGACAAAATATTAATCACGGCGGCGCTCGCATGCCTCCTAAACCTGCATTTAATCGACGTTTTAGTTGTCATCATAATTTTGTCACGCGAATTTTTAGTCACGTCGCTTCGGCTGATCGCAAGCTCAAACGGAAAGGTCATTGCCGCCAATTTTTTCGGAAAATTAAAAACTGTTTCACAAATTTTCGCAATAATATCCTGCCTGATCTTTGCGATTTGGCCTTTTTTCGACGCGCTTTTTTGGGTCTGCCAAATTTTAATGGTTTTTTCAACTGCAATAACTGTTATATCAGGTGCAATATATTTGATTCAAAACAGAAATTTTCTAAAAGATGCTAAATGATTTTTGAAACAAGAACTGTCATGTCATCCGCATGACCACAATCCGAACGCTTTTTTGCGCCTTCCATTATTTTGTTTGCTATCTCTTTTGAACTCTTCTTAATGTGTGTTTTTAATTCGCAGCTAACCCAATCTGTTCCCGGCGCAGTAACACCATCTGTGACCATAACGATGACATCTCCCTTTGAAAGCTTCAATTCTTTGCTGTCAAAAGCGATTCCCTGAATGATCCCGATCGGCAAGCTTGAACACGGGATTTCCTTTATGTTGCCTTTGCTACTGACATATGAATATGTCGCCCCAGCCTTAACAAATTTGACCATTCCAGTATATAGATCTATTGTGCATGTGTCGATTGTTGCCAGAGACTCTTCTTTGGATTTGATCGCAAATGACAGGTTCAAAAGTTTCAGAGTTGATTTAAAGCCAAAACCCGTCTGCAAGAGCCTCTTCATCGTCGAGCAAGTCATCACGCTGTCAACAGCAGCCCTGTCCCCATTGCCCATTCCATCGCTCAACAGCATGTGTGCAAACCCTTTTCCATCCATAAAAAAATCATAACTATCCCCGCAATATGTGTTTCCATTTGGCGACGTTTGAACAGCTGAAAAATCAATCCTGAGCGAAGCAACTTCGAAAAATGATATTTTATAACTTTTGTTTGCACGCGTTATGCTGGGCGGCTCAAGCTGCCGATCGATCGACTGGCCAATAATTTCAGTCATCTCACATAGTTGAGTTTTTTCTGGAAGCTCGTCCAAATATAAATCAATTATTAAATGATCAAATCTGTCTAGAAAACATGATATTCCGCTGAAATTTATTCCATAATCTTTTAAAATACTCGCAACAATTTGTGTTGTTTCATGGTCAACTTTTTCAAAATCCGCAATTTCTTCGCTCATTTCCATTAGCAATTCCGACATGCCGCTAAACTGCTCTGTTGCGATGGATCTTGCTTCGTTAACCCTTCTCGCGGTCTGCTCCATACACAAAAATTCTCGATATCCCAAGTTTATGGCCCCAACCAGTTTTTCAATTTTGCAGCACTTTTGCTTTAAAAATATCGGAACATTTTCCATGCTTAAATTTCCATTTTGTCGCAATGACTTCGAAATGTGGTTTAGGGCTCTCATGATCTCGTTATATGATTTTATCCAACAGAATGTGTTTAAGCTGCATTTTTTACACACTTCATCTGCTGCTTTGACGTATATATCTGAAATGTCTTTATATGTTAAACTGTCCATTTTTTTTGCGCACTTTTGAATGTTACTTTGCAAATCTAGAAGTGTTTTAGCTGTGAACTGAAGTTTTAGAGCGACTTCATCATTTGCAACAAGCCTGTCATTTATTCTACTAAATCTGTTTTTTGCAAATAGTCCCAAAAAATTTTTCACTGGAAATATACACACAAAGCATGAAGCTATAGAAACCTCAACCAGGCTGTTCACGCTCACTCCTCCAAAAAAACCACACCCCAAAAAATATGTTAAAACCAAAACCATTGATTGAAAAAATCTTCCAGCCATGTTAAAAATTCCCGAAATAAAACCAGAAACTGTGAGTATTGCTCCAACAAGCGCAAAATCTTTGGTGAATAGCGCAAGCCCAATTGTTGCAACTATTCCAACCACCGCGCCTCCCCCTGCCCCGGCGAGTATTGCTGATTCAGCCACTAAAATCGCCGACAAAAGCCGTCCAAAGTTAAGGCCAAAAAAGCTCAAATTGCAAAACGCAACCAAAAAAGCAATTGCGACCATGGAAAATCCCGCTAAATCAGACGTTTTTTTAGGATTTATGCTAAAATTTTTCAGCCCCCCTTTCAAAAGCGCAGTCACACTCCCTGTCAGAATTATCTCAGTGTATATCATGATTATTGTCCCAAAACCAACCGGATTCACAAGCATAGAAATAATGTGAGGAATTGACATTGATAAAACTGAAAACATAGCGCTTGCAAAACCAAGCTTCATTTCAAAAAGTATTTTAAAAATCAGTCCCAGGGACAATGCAAAAATATATGTCATTCCATTTAAATTATCGAACAGACCAACCCCGCATATCCCGCCCAAAAAGGAATAAATTGACCATTTTTTCGGTAATGCCATGGAAAAAGCAAGACAAAACGGCGAAAATATTCCCGCTATTTTGGAAAAGCTCATGATAAAACCAAGAGTAAAAAAAGAAATGTTTTCAACTATTTGCCAAATATTTTCAACACCGGCATATTTTAATATTTTTTCTCTCATTTCAGCCATCCCCATTTCCCATAACAAATATTTTTTATAGGAATAATCATACACCAGCGCTAATAAAAATCCTGTCAATGTTTGCAAATTAAAAAATTAGTTAAAAAATCATCAATATATTGAATAAATAAAAGTCAGCACGCAAATAACAAAGATTAACATGCTGATTTTTATATTTAAAAAATTATATCCTCAAGTCCAGTATCGCGGCATATTTTCTTCTGAAATCACAAAAATTTGATTTACATATCGCCTCTCTGATTTTTTCCATCAAAGTGTTATAAAAATATAAATTATGCATAACGCACAGCCTCGACGCAAGCATCTCTTTGGCTTTAAAAAGATGCCTCAAATAGGCCCGAGAATATCGCCTGCATACCAAGCAATCACACTCACTGTCTATTGGACTCGGGTCGGTTTCATATTTCAAATTCAACAAATTCCGAACCCCGCTCCACGTGTTGACATGGCCATGCCGCGCATTTCTCGTCGGCATAACACAGTCAAACATGTCAACGCCTCGATAAACCGCCTCGATAATGTTTCCGGGCTTTCCAACCCCCATGAGATATACATCTGCTCTTTCGTCTCCCCAACAGCCAGCCCACCAATCGCATATCCATCACAATCCAAAGCGGCTATCTGCTTCATGTTTTCCTCCCGTATATCCAAAAAAGTTGAGCCCTGATTGATTCCAAACAAAAGCTGATTTTGATTGATAGTCTCTTTTTTGGAGTTTAGATCCTGAAGTTTTGAAAGACACCTCTCAAGCCACCTAACCGTCCTTTCCGCCGACGCCTTAGTGTATGCTCTGGTTGAAGGATTTGCGATACACTCATCAAAAGCCATTGCAATTGTTGATCCCAAGTTAGACTGAATTTCGACGCTCTGTTCAGGCCCCATAAAAATCTTTTCACCATTTAAATGCGACGAAAAATAGACTCCCTCCTCCTCTATCCGACGAATTTTAGCCAGAGAAAAAACTTGAAATCCTCCACTATCTGTAAGCGTAGGGCGATTCCAGGACATAAATTTTTGCAAGCCTCCAAGCCTGCGAATAACCTCATCACCGGGCCTGAGATGGAGGTGATATGTGTTGCAAAGCTCAACCTGACATTTTAAATCAACCAAATCCCAAGACGAAATCCCGCCCTTGATCGCAGCCAACGTCCCAACATTCATAAAACACGGCGTCTTAAAAGTTCCATGAACAGTCCTGACTTCTCCAAGCCTTGCGCTGTTTTCTTTTTTCAAAAGTTTAAATATGCTCATAAATAATTCCTTTTGCGATGAATATTCAAAACAAGTATATAATTTAACGATAAATCACAAATAAATTCCCAATTCAAACAATAACCATTGCATCTCCAAAACTAAAAAATCGATATTTCTCCCTAACAGCCGTTTTGTATGCACGCATTGTGTTATTATAGCCCGCAAACGCGCTAACAAGCATTATAAGCGTGCTTTCAGGAAGATGAAAATTCGTAACCAAACAATCAACAACGTTAAATTTAAAGCCTGGATATATAAATATATCAGTAGATCCAATATCTTCACATATGCACTTATTTTTCATATATACACTTTCCAAAGTCCGGCAACTGGTCGTCCCAACGCTAAAAACTCTTTTTCCGTTTTTGCGCGTCTGATTTATTAAATCTGCGGTCTTTTTTGGCAAATAGTAATTTTCAGCGTGCATTATGTGTTTTTCTATGTCATCGACTTTAACCGGCCTGAAGGTTCCAAGGCCAACGTGCAACGTGACGTAACCAACGCCAACTCCCTTGATTTTTAGGCGCTCAAACATATTTTGGGTAAAGTGCAACCCAGCTGTTGGAGCAGCCACAGACCCAATTTCGCGTGAATATATTGTTTGATATCTTTCACTATCTTCAAGTTTTTCAAAAATATATGGAGGAAGCGGAATTTGACCAACTTTATTTAATATATCATAAAAATTTCCATCATAGTCGAATTTAACAAGCCTTTTGCCATCCTCTAAAATTTCCAAAATTTCTGACTTTAATCCGCCCAAAAAGCTAAAATTCTCTCCAATTCTGGCTTTTTTTGCAGGCCGACAAATAATTTCCCATATATCTTTTTTAACTTGATTCAGCAATAAATATTCTATAGAGCCCCCAGTTTTATCATTTTTGCCATATAATCTTGCGGGGAAAACCCTTGAATCGTTTAAAATCAAACAATCTCCTGGAGCTAATATATCACACAAGTCATAAAATTTAAAATGAGAAATCTCTCCCGTTTGCCTGTTAAGCCTCAAAAGCCGTGAATTGTCTCGGGGTTCAACGGGATGCTGGGCAATTTGGGATTGGGGCAGTTCAAAATAAAAATCCTTCTTTTTCATACTAACAATCCTTTTTATACAAAACGTAATTTTTAACTGGCATCTCGCATAAGCTCGGAATTTGCTGAGTCAACTTTTTTGTATTGATCAACCACCGATTGCGCAACAAATCTGATTTTTTTCCTCAAATTTGACGGCGAAATTATTTCAACATCAGCGCCATATTTAAGCGCCCAGCAAAGCATCGAATTAACATTAACGCAAACCTCAGCCTCTAAATAATCATCATCTTCATAAATAAATCGACAATTCTCAAATTCATCAATAATATCATTTATAAGCAACTTTTTTGCTCTGAATCGAATCAATTCACTCTCACCACAACACAGATGCATTTGTTCGGAAATATATGAATCAATATCAAAATTAACAATTTGATTGGGCTTGTCCTGTTTATAGTCAACTATTTCAATGTCAGTCATATAATCTATTCGAAGCGATAATAATTGTTGATTACATAGCAAATATGGCCATCCATTCGATATTATTATCCGACGCGGAACAACCGTATACTTTTCCGAAGATACGTTATGTAGTTTTTTATCGCATTTATACGAATTGTATTTAAATTTCACCTTTTTATTTTGAAGTATTGCCTGATTTAAAATTTCAACAGTGTAGAAAAACTGCTTATTTTGATGGCCTGATTTTTTGACTGATTTAATATAATTTAAATTTAAGCGAAATGATTTTGTTGAAAAAGAAGAAACCCTATTAATTAATGAATTTTTTTGATTTTGTGGAATATATTTTGCAGCTAAAAGAGTGTTGACAATAATGCTGATTTCGCAATCGCTAAATTCCGAATCAAAAATATAATACCCTTTGTCATATTGAATTTCAAACCCTGCATCAATCAAATATTTAATATTTCTCGCAACCGCCCGCCTTTCGCATTCAATCTCAAATTCATCTTTCAATAATTTTATAATTTCTTTTTGTCGAATATGTTTGTCTTGATCTGTGTGATTTTTTAATATGTTTAATATATATATTGGCATTAATTTTTTGTGGGGTATTGTCTTTAACAATTAAAGTCGCTCCTTTATTTTATATATATATGTTTTAAATATCAATTAATTCATATATATCAACACTCATAGCTATCATAACAATAAAATTTCAAATCAAAATAGTTGATATTTTTATTATTTTATGTTAAAATTATGTTGGGTGTTTTTTACACATATAAAGCTAGTTTGGAGGTTTTAGCATGAAAAATCCGATCATAACAATAAAAATGGAAAATGGAAAAGAAATAAAAATCCAGCTATATCCAAAAATCGCTCCCAACACAGTTAAAAATTTCATACACTTGTCAGAAAAAGGCTTATATAATGGAACTATTTTCCACAGAGTCATTCCAAATTTTATGATCCAAGGCGGCGACCCAACCGGAAGCGGAACGGGCGGATCAGGCAAAAACATCGCTGGGGAATTTGCCATAAACGGCTTCGACAACGATTTGAAACACACAACGCAATTTTTCATCGTCACCGCAGATTCGCCGCATCTCGACGGAAGCTACGCAGCGTTTGGAAAAGTCATTGACGGCATGGACGAAGTTGACAGAATTGTAAATCAAAAACGAGACTCCAAAAACAGGCCCATCAACCCCCAAAAGATTGATAGCGTTACCGTTGAAAAGTTTGGGGAAACATACGAAAAGCCGGAAACAATATAAAAACCTCAGCCGGAAACCAAATTGCTCATGTCATAAAGCCCCGGCGGTTTGTTTTTTATAAAGCAAGCCGCCTTTATCGCGCCAACCGCAAATATATCCTTGCTTCTAGCACTATGCGACAGAGTGATAATTTCATCATTCCCGGCAAAAATAATCTCATGCTCGCCAACAATTGTCCCTGCTCTGACGGTGTGTATGCCTATCTCGCGCTCACCTCTTTCGCGCCTTTGGTCATGCCTGTCAAAAATATAGCTATATGAATTATTCGCTTGTTCATTAATGGCATCGGCAATCATATACGCCGTCCCGCTTGGAGCATCGATTTTTTGGTTATGATGCTTCTCAACTATTTCTATATCAAAATTTTCACCTAACACAGAGTGCGCTTTCTTTGCCAAATTCACCAGTAAATTTATTCCCAAAGACATGTTAAATGTGAAAAACACAGGAATTTTTTTCGAAGCAGCCTTTATTTTATCTATCTGCTGCTGATTATATCCAGTTGTCGCTAAAACAACGCCTATTCGATTTTTCACCGCAAAGCTTAATATATTTTCCAAAGCACAAGGATTAGAAAAATCGATTATGACGTCTCCTTTCGTCGATGAAAAGTCTTTATATACAGGGAAATCACATTCATCCTGGCCGTTTATATCAACGCCCGCAACTATTTTACAATTTTCGTCATCTAAAACCAGATCCGCAACAACATGCCCCATTTTTCCATTAGCGCCACTCAAAATTATAGAAACCAATTTTTTTCTCCTTTATCTTAATGTTCAATTATTATAAAAAATTATATTAAACTATATTTTTTTAGACACAATTTCAAACTCTCCATCTTTCCCGCTTCCAACGAACAAAGCGGAAGCCTGCAAGGGCCAACCCCCATGCCCATGAGATTCATCGCGTCCTTAACGGGAATCGGATTAACATCAATAAAAAGCGCATGAACCAAATCAAGAAATTTTAACTGAAGCTCAAGGCTCTCTTTGGGTTTTCCATCCAAATAAAACTGGCAAATCTCATGCGTCTCTTTGGGAACAACATTTGAAAGAACAGATATAACGCCCTTCCCTCCAAGCGACATTATTGGAACAATTTGATCATCATTTCCGGAATAAATGCCAAGCCTATCGCCACAAGCCTCGGCCAAAGAAACAACATCAGAAATGACGCCCGACGCCGCCTTGACGCCAACAATATTGTCATGATCCGACAAAACTTTAAAGGTCTCAATGCTGATTTTGCAACCAGTCCTGCCAGGTATATCATATATAATCAAAGGAATGTTAATGCTGTCAGCAATTTTCAGATAATGTTTAACAAGCCCAGCCTGAGAAGTTCGATTATAATATGGACTAACAACTAAAACCCCATCAACCCCTAAATCTTGGGCTGCTTTTGAAAGATTGACAGCATACTGGGTGTCGTTGCTGCCGGTTCCCGCAATAACAGGAATTTTGCCATTTGCTCGCCGAACGACCGTTCTGATGACCTCCCGATGCTCTTCATCACTTAATGTGCATGGTTCTCCGGTCGTCCCGCAAACTATAATAGCATCTGTTTTGCTGTTAATATGCCAATCAACAAGCTCTTTGAGCTTTTCATAGTTAACCGAGCCATCCAAATTCATAGGGGTTATCAGCGCAACTCCCGCTCCTGTAAATAAACAATGTTTCATATAAATTCTCCTATTTCAAAATAAAATCAATAAAATCTAAAATATAACGCTTCTTAGTTTCTAGAAACGCCCATCAAAATAGCCTTTAGCGGCCAACAATTCCGCCATCAAAATCGCCCCGCCAGCCGCTCCGCGAATTGTGTTGTGGGATAGGCAAACAAACTTATAGTCATACTGAACATCCTGGCGCAGCCTCCCGATGCTGATGGCCATTCCGTTTTCCAAATTTCGGTCTAAACTAACTTGAGGACGATCACTTTTTTCAAAATAATTCAAAAATTTTTTGGGGGCAGACGGCAATTTTAGAGCTTGAGGCTCGCCTGAAAAATTCTTCCAGATATGTTTTATATTTTCTATTGACGGCGTGTTATTAAAACTAACAAAAACAGCTGCCATGTGGCCATCAGAAACCGGAACACGCACGCATTGAGTTGAGATTGATATGGAATTTTTAGGGACTATTATACTATTTTCGACATCACCCCAAATTTTTAAAGGCTCAATTTCAGACTTTTCCTCCTCGCCGTCAATATATGGAATAATATTGTCATTCATTTCCGGCCACTCAGCAAACGTTTTACCAGCGCCCGAAATAGCCTGATATGTGCATACCAGAATTCGCGCAGGCTCATATTCCATTAGCGCAGATATCGCGGGAACATAACTTTGAATTGAGCAGTTGGACTTAACAGAAATAAAACCGCGCTTTGTCCCCAATCGCCTTCGCTGAGCATCTATTACTCGGACGTGATTTGAATTAACTTCTGGAATGATCATCGGAACATCGGGAACACTCCTGCAGGCAGAATTATTCGAAACCACAGGGCACTCAGCCCTAGCATACGCCTCCTCCAACGACTTCGCATCATCTTTTTTCATATTGACAGCGCAAAACACAAAATCGACCTCGGATGCTATTCTTTTTATGTCTTCTTTAGCATCCAAAACCACCATATTTCGCGCAAATTCAGGAATATCTGACTTTAATTTCCATCTTCCCCCAACGGCCTCTTCATATGTTTTTCCAGCGCTTTTCGAAGACGCAGCCAGCATTTTAACATTAAACCACGGATGATTTTCAAGCAAAGCCAAAAAACGCTGCCCAACCATTCCCGTAGCGCCTATCAAACCAACCCTAAAAACCTTCAAAATAAATAACCTCCAGAGTAATTTATATGACATTTAGTAAAATATTATAACATGCGCGGCATATTTACGAAAAATAACCGAAATTTCTAAAACGAATATAAAAAATATACAAAAGCAGGCGCTCACAACCAACAAACATCTGGTTACATATTACCACTAATGCGGGCGGATGTCAAGCAAATAAAAAAATTTTTAAATTTTTGCTTGTGGGTGTATTAATAATGTCGAGTTGCAAAATAAAACTAATTGTATTATTTTGTTGGGTTATATTTGCCTCCATAAAATTCCTTCCTAAAAAAATCAAGCTTTAAACCAAAAAACCAAAACAGACTCAAATATCCTTGAACAATTTCTAAAAAACAATGCAAAAATCAATTCAAGCGCCGCCAGCTCACAACTAACCGTCATATTAAACCTTATTAATCCTCTCTGTCTCTTTGGAAATATCCTCAACAAGCGGTATGTAAACGCCAATGTCAAAAGCTTTTTGCTAAAATCATGCCATTCCATATCACTTCAAAACTTTGAAAAACAATAAATTTTCCAGTGTGAATCCAAAAAAAAATTTAAAATTTTTATTAAAAACTATTGACAAAATTTTTCGCGCATGATAAAATACCATGTGTATGGGTTATAGGTTTGTTTATGCGAGTGTGCTGGAATCGGCAGACAGGCACGTTTGAGGGGCGTGTGTCAATTGACGTATGGGTTCAAGTCCCATCACTCGCACCAATTGAGTCCAATCACTTTCGCCCTACAGCTTTTTTAAGCTTGTGGTTTTGTGTATTTTGTTGAGGTTTGCGTCTGTGCAATCAACTATATAGCATGGTTTCCCAAGTTTTTGAATTTTTTCCTTTATTTCTTGTTGCAGTTGCTCTTGTTGCGCGTTTTCCTCCTCGTCTGTTGTTTTAAGTTTTATTATATGTATGCTTTCAACGTCTTTTTCAAAGCTGAGTTCCCCGTGAATTTGAAGTTCTATGTATGAAAAATCCAAATGTTTTTTCCTGATTTTATTGATTAAATTAGGATGCTTGGGCGATATGCTCCCGCTTTTTATCTGCTGCGATATCAGTCTAGCAAGTCTCCTGGAATGCCCTGGTATGCAGGTGATTCGTGGATTGTTCGCTAAAGTTGGGGTTATTGAGCGCTCTCCCAGTGTCCACCTATTGTTAAGGCTGTCCCCAATCGTCAGGGTTGTCCGATCCAGGACGTTTTCTTTCTTAAGATTCATTATCACATTGCCATAATACACAAGAACATCGGAGCCATCTTCAATATCTTGGCGCTTGTCTTTGCAGGACAAATACCCATATTTTTCATAGTCGCTTGCCTCAAGTTCGGATATATCAACGTTGAAGATTTCGGATGTTGCCCATCTCCTGTCTATGTGCTGTTTATCGCATTTGGAGTTTTTGATTGAATCCCAATTTATTTGAACTGAAGACTTGATTTTATCTTCATCTATTATCGAATTCATGCATTCTATATGTGTTGCCATGGAAAAGTCGCTCTCGTTGACTGTTTCTTTTAAAAAGTTTTCTATGGTTTGGATTTCTTCGCTTGTGTATTTTTTCTTTTGGATTTTATCATAATAAATTTGATCGTGATAAGGCGCGTATTTTAAAAGCGTCTTGGGCTTTGCTGCGCTCACAAAGCAACAAAAAAGGTTTGTTATTAATAAACCAAGGATTAAAAACATTGACGTTATTTTCGACTTAATCATAAATATTCCCCTCTTTTCAACTATAACATTAACAATATAGTATATTATAACATATTTGTTTATTTTTGTCAAGCACTATATGTGTTGTTTTTATGCAATTTTTTTAAAAATTCACATAAAAATACCCCTCCCTAAAATCATTAAAGAGCGGTATTTTTTAATAATATCATAAATTTTATTGCATTTCATAAATTTTTGAATTTAAACAATCAACAAACTGCATATCGTGGGTCACAACAACAATCGTATACTGCTCAGAATTAAGCTCATTTATCAATTTAACGATCTCCCCTCGATTGTCCTCATCCAACGCAGAAGTTGGCTCATCAAAAAAAATTATCTTGGGATCAAGCATCATAGCTCTTATTATGGCAAGGCGCTGTTTCTGCCCTCCAGAAATTTTGCCAGGATATGCACTCGCTCTATCATAAAGCCCAAATCGCCTGAGCAAGGAATCAATCTTTCTCCCATCGTTTTTAACTATTTCCAAATTTCCTCGAACGGTCAGATTGGGAAATAAATTGTAGTTTTGAAAGACTATCCCAACTTCCGACAAAATTTTAGACTGATCCCTAGATTTAGCATACACGCCATCCTCAACCAACTTCTTTCCATCGATGATGATGGTCCCGCCGTCTATTTTTTCAAGGCCAACCAGACATCTCAACAAAGTTGACTTGCCCCTTCCAGACGAGCCAACAATTGTTACTATCTCGCCTTTTTCAACGCTAAAATTCAAATTTTCAAAAACTATGCTGTTGTCAAATCGCTTAGTTATATTTATAGCATCAATCATATTCATTAGACATACCACCAAAAACTATTCAAATTTCAACCTTTTTTCGAAAATTTTAAACGCCAAATTCACCAACGAACAAATAAACAAATACATCGCCGCCGCAACAACATATGCAAAAATGTCTGCGCTTGAATTTACTATATTTTTCGCAGTTGTCAACAATTCTATAACTCCTATAGAAAAAATCAACGCCGTATCCTTAACCAAAGCAACCGATTCATTGCAAATGGAAGGCAAACAAACCCTCAACATCTGCGGAATGATTATCCTAAAGACAGCCTTTAGCTTGGAAATCTTCAAAACCTTTATGCTTTCAAACTGGCCTCTATCAACATTTTTAAGCCCGCCGCGAAAAATTTCAGCAAAATATGCAACATAATTCAATATAAAAGCAAACGCTCCAACCAAAAACCTGTCATTCACCTGCAGCATCGGAAATATAAGCGGCAACCCATAAAACAGAAAAAATATCTGAAGCAAGAGCGGCGTTCCCCGCATAATCCATATATACGTGTCTATTAAAAATCTAAAAAATTTTAAACTATTCTTTCGCACAAAACACAAAAGCAAACCAAAAGGAATTGAAAACGCCCAACAAACAGCAAACAATTCCAAAGTCACCAAAAGCCCTCTTAACAATTCTATAAACATCAAAATCGCCCCTGATTTTCAAGGCATGGCTTACATTCCCATTCTAAGCTGAAAAATTCAAGACATCGATCCCAAACCACTTTTCAGAAAGTTCCTTCGCAATACCCTTCTCGATAACAGCCTTTAAAGCCGCCTCAACCTGATTTTTTAATTCAACATTCTCTTTTTTAAAAGCTATGACATAGTCTTCAGTTGAAATTTCTTCATCCAAAGCCCTAAAATCATCTTTCATTGACTCTTGAGCTAAATAATGCCTGAAAACGACCTCGTCAACAACAGTTGCATCCGATTTCCACAATTTGACATCATTCAAACAATCAACCATACTATCAAGCTCTGTTATGGATTTCGCATTTTTTCCGACCTCGCTGTCCTTTAGAGCCTGCATCCCCGTCGAGCCCTTCTGAGCGCAAATCAACCTCTGATTCAAATCCTCCAAAGACTGAAACTTTGAATCTTTTCTGACAACAACAATCTGCCTATTTTCCATATATGGAAAGCTGAGCAACATGCTCTTTTCCCGTTCGGGCGTGTATGACATCCCATTCCAAATCAGATCTATTTTTCCCGAGTTTAGCTCAAGCTCTTTAGCGTCCCAATCAATGGGCTGAAACCTAACAGTTTTTCCCATAACTTTAAACGTCTCTTTAGCAAGCTCTATGTCAAACCCGGTTGGATCTCCCTTGTCGTCCAAAAATCCCATTGGAGGAACATCAACATCAAAGCCAACAACGAAATCAGCGTTTTGATTGCCTTCCTGCTTTTTGCAACCGCCACAAAAAACAACACCAAGAAAAACAAAGCACGAAATCAAAATCAAAAAAATCCTACTTCTCATAAAAATCCTCCACTCTTTGTCAACAAAAATCCACACAAAATGACAACTTCACTTAGTATCAATCATTTTACCACATGCATAACAACTTGTCAAGAGAAAATTTAAATTTTTATTCAACACACTTTGTATGATTCAAATTGACGTGATACCGTTTAATTTATACATTTAGTAGAATTGCAAAGTACCGCTAATTGAAATATTTAATTGGGTTATATGTGTCCCTTTAAAACCTTTGCTAAAAAAATTCGATTCTTCGCCCAAAATCCCCGACAATTTCCCATATCATTAAATGCATTCTAAAAAACAATGCAAAAACGAAAAAACTGCCGCCTGCTCACAACCAACTGTAATATTAATCCTTTCCAATCCGCAAAATCTTTTTCAAAACCGCCCTTAACAAGCAGTAGGCTAATGCCCTCGAGAATATCCCTTTAAACCCTTTGCTAAAAAATCCGATTCTTTGCCCAAAATCCCCAACAATTTCCCATATTATTAAATGCATTCTAAAAAACAATGCAAAAACGAAAAACCTGCCGCCAGCTTACAACTAACTGTAATATTAAATATCGTTCTCGTCAGTTTTGTTGGGATAAAATCAAAATAATTAATTTTAAAATAAGAAAAGGGAAAATTTTCAAATAAAACTAATAAAAACTAAATTAATGGTAATAATATTAATGCTGGGCATGCTGATTTAGGTGGAAAATTAAGTTAAAATTCATTAGATTACAAAAATTTTTGACTAAAAAAAATCGCATCCGATTGCTGGGCTTTGATCTAAATTTTCGGTTTGAATCAGGAAGTTGCCTTGATAGATCAAGGATAATTTAAATTTCAGTCACTCAGCATAAATCAAAAATTGGGTGGTGATGTTTTTAAGGTTTGTTGCTGATTTTGGTGATTTAAAGTGAAAAAAATATAATTAGGATGATAAAAATTAGATTAGTCATAATATACATTCTTTGCGAATTATATTGTTCACTTTTAAATCATGGCAAAAATAGTTTTTATAATTTAAATTTTTATGATTTAGGAGAAAATAAATATGAATTTTAATGAATTTGTTGAAAGAGATGAAAAAGCTCTTGAAAAAGCTTCAAAATGCCGCAATATTGATGAATTCAGAAAACTTGTCAATGAACATCACATTGATTATAGAGGCGAAGAGGAACTGGAAAACGCCTGGAGCTGGGTTAAAAGCCAGGTTAAAAATCAAGATGGCGAATTGGACGATGATGCGCTAAATTCAGTTGCTGGCGGCAAAAAAGACAGCTATAGCACAACAAACACATTCAATAACTGCACAGGAGCAACTGGGGGCAGTTCTAACGCTTCTTCAAACTAAGAAATTTAACAATATGATTAATTAAAATTGATAATAACTAAAAAAATTGATCACGCTCATAAATTAAAGTGGGTGTGGTCTTCGCTTTTTTAAATAATTTTCACATAATTTTCTCTAAATTTATATAAATATTTAATAAATAGCACCATAGGAGTTGAATTTATGGAAAATACCCTGTTTGATTTGAAAAAAGGTGAGATATGTCAAATAAAAAACATTATCGCGAAAGATCAAATAAAACAGCGGCTATATGACATTGGAATGATCCCCGGGACAACTGTTAAATGCCTGCAAAAGAGCATGTTTGGGGACCCGATCGCATATTTGATCAGGGGAACTGTTATTGCTTTGCGAAAACAAAATTCTTCAAAAATTTTGGTCATAAAAAGTGAGGAGGCTTTATAAATTTGAAAAAACAAAACTCTAGCGGCAGAGTTGTCGCATTAATCGGAAATCCAAACGTCGGAAAAAGCACAATTTTCAACGCCATAACGGGAATGCATCAGCACACGGGCAATTGGCCGGGAAAAACAGTCAGTATCGCACAAGGTGAGTTTGATTTTAATGGCAAAAAATACGATTTGATCGACCTTCCTGGCTCATATAGCTTAAGCACACTTTCAGCAGAAGAAGAGGTTGCAAGAGATTTTATTTTCTTTAACAAGCCAGATGTTGTTGTTGTCGTTTGTGATGCAACCTGCCTGGAAAGAAATTTAAACATAACCCTGCAAATTATCGCGTCTGTCAAAAATGTTATATTATGTATAAATTTAATGGACCAAGCAAAAAAAAGAGGACTCAAGATAAACTGCGATAAATTATCCGAGCAGTTGGGGGTTTGCGTTGTTGGAATATCCGCTCGCAGTAAAAAAAACATACATAGTTTGCTTGAGAAAATTGAATTAGTTTGTCAAAAAAACTATAATAAAAACGCAAAATTTCAATACTATGAGCCAATTCAAACTAAAGTTGAAAATCTTTCAAAATATATAAAAACTAAAAATATAAATGAAAAATTTGTTGCATTAAAATTGCTGAGTGATGATAAAAATTTCATAAATAATCTGATTTTAAATAAAGAATTTGAAAATTCAGGCTCAAAAGAATTAAAACTCGAATTGGAAAATTGCAGAAATGATTTAATTAAAAAATATTCTGATGAAAATATTATGCGTGATTCACTTTTATCTCAATTCACTAAAATAGCGGAATATATTTCCAAAACATGTATATTAAAAACGAATAAATCAAAAAAAATTAAATGTTTAGATGATTTTTTGACAAACAAGTGGACCGGATTGCCGTCAATAATATTATTACTTTGCGTTGTTTTTTGGATAACAATAGCAGGAGCTAATGCCCCGTCGGAAGCTTTATCTGGATTTTTGTTTAAAATTCAAGACATATTAAGCGATTTTCTAAATTTCATCAAAATTCCCAGCTGGATTGAAGGAATATTAATTCAAGGAATGTTTAGGACTTTGGCTTGGGTTGTTTCAGTTATGCTGCCACCTATGGCGATTTTTTTCCCAATTTTCACATTGCTTGAAGATTTTGGATATCTCCCAAGGGTTGCATTTCATCTAGATTGCGCGTTTAAAAAAGCTGGAGCATGCGGCAAACAAGCGCTCACCACATGTTGAGACATTTTTTTGAGTTCTATGTAAATTATGAATTAATCATTTTTTTTCGATCTAAGTTTGATAATTTAACATATTTTTGCTTGTTTTTTTGCCCAGATACTTTAGTTAAAAATATATAAAAAACCACTAATAATACAAAAATAATAGCAAAATTAATCAACATAATTAAAAATTCATCCACGATCTCGCAATAACATTTTTTTGCAAAATTTTTGAAAACAAGATTTGAAATTGGCAAATTTCCCTCAATGTTGAATATTTTGCTTGATGTTAAAATTAAAGATAATGAAAGGCAACTTCCAGCAAAGATAGCTATTGATAATTTTATTAGTTCACACAATTTTTTCAGATTTATTAGAAATAAAATTATAATCATAAACAATAATAGAATGAATCCGATTAAGACATATACGCCAAAAAAGTTTTTTTCCATTTCAATTAAGGCTCTAATTTGCGCATAACAAGGAATCGACGTGTGTGCAGCATAAATTTGTCCGCAAAATGAAGCCAATTTGTGTAGGTTAGCGGAAACGCCCTCAGTTATTTTGTATCCGTTGCTTGTCCCATATTCAACAAATTTTCCATACAACATGTCCTCAAAATCCCAGCTATGATCTTCATCTTCGTTATTATATAATTTTTCAAAAGAATTCAAAATATCACACTCTATTTTATCTTTACTTATAATAGTCATAAAAAAATCACCAGAAAATCCACTATCCTTCCCCAGTTTTTCCATACTATTTCTAATTTGTTTCGCGCAAGTCTCTATATAATCACTATGTTGCAAATTTTTCACAATGAAACTTTTATTAAACAAAGTGTTGTTTATAATAAAGACTGTTGTTAAAAACATGATAATGAGGCATGTAGAAAATGCGATCAATATAGACAAAAATTTTTTTATAAAACTCGAATTATTAGAAAATATCACAATATGTCACTATTCCTTTCTAAATATTATAGAAAAATCTTCGGCCCTGAAATATATTTTGCATAGACGAAATATCTGGTTGGAGTTTGATATGCATTAAACGGATAACAAGTATATAATATAACATTTTCCTCTTTTTTTTTCAAATCATACGCAGATTCATCACTAGCATCTGCAATTTTAGTGTTAACAATGGTGTATACATAGTTTCCATAGGTGGTCTCGATGTGAATTTGATCGCCGATCGCGGCGTTTCCAAGCCCTTTGCAATACCCCATGTTGTGGCTGCAAATCAAAATTGTTCGGCCCTGTCCCGGAAGGTATGCGTCCTCAAACGTCCCTATGCCTTTTGCCAGCTCGCTTTTGCCGTCTCCATAGTATAGCGGCGCGTCGATTTTCGCCGTTTCAATCGAAAGTTTTCCATACCTAGAGCCACTTTTTGGAGGAAATTCAATGCCATTTGGCCCGAAAATATCATCAGCAAAAAAGGCGTTTTTGTGTTCAAAATTCATCTGATCAAACATTTCGTGTCTTTCAAACCGCAAGACTTCGTCCGCAACTTCAACATACGGCTCGGCAATTGGTTTTAATGATATATATAAAATAAATGTTCCAGCCAAACAAAACACCACTGAAAAAAAAATTATTGAAACCAGACTGTTTTTTTTCACATCAACCCCACCTTATCCACAAATTTTAGCAAAAAACCATAACATATTAATTATACCATTTTTAAATGTTTTTTGCAAATATTTGTTTTAAATTGTAAATAAAAACTCTATATGTGTATTTTTTCACACAGATTTTCACATTTGCATTTTGTATATATTTTTATTTTTTGTTTTTTTATTTTTGATATATTTTTATATTTGTCTTGAATATCATAAATTTCCCCCTGAAAAATTTCGATTTTTTCAACAAAAGCAACCAGCAATTTTTGACTTAATTTTTCAATATTTTTTTGAGAATTTATGGTATTACTGATTAATTTTGAAATATCTATGTTTTGACTAAAATTTGGACCTTCTATGTTTTGTATATTATTTTTCTCTAATTCATATTTTTTTAAAAGAAAATCAAAATTTTCACAGGATATGTTCCCTTCATACTTGTCATCGTAGAGTTTTTGGATTTTATTTTGAATTTGTTGCTTTTGAAAATTAACAGACATATTTGAATTTATATTATATAATTCATATAAACCTTTCTTAATCTTTAAATATAGCAATTTGATGTCTATTTTACTTGTATATATTATATTTTTAATTGCATTTAACACTATTTGACAAAGCATATCGTAATCAACATGATGATTTGTGCAGCCTAATTTTCCCTGTGCTTTATATTTTCCACAAGCCAGGTTAGCGGTTGACCCTTTTTTGTTATTATTGACTGTTGACATATTTTTCCCACAATCCCCACACCTAGCAATGCCCGAAAAAATGTTTTTAAAACCACATAATTTCGAATTAGTTCGAATTAAAATCAATCTTTGAACTTCTTCCCAAGATTTTTCATCAACTATTGGATCGTGCATATTTTTAACAACAATCCAATCTTTTTTTCGATTTCTTTTGCAATTTTTGCTTTTAAACGAAATTTTTCTAAATTTATTTTGTGCAATATGTCCACAATAAACGACATTTTGTAGTATTTTTAAAACATTGCTTGATTTCCATTTTGGACTGCTTGCATGGGAATTTATTGAGCCGGTCCGCCTATACACTAAGGGTGTGGATATTTTTTGCCTGTTTAAACTATCTGCTATTTGAGCTGGATTAAGTCCTGTTTTTGCCATATTAAAGATCAATTTAACAATATGTTGAATTTTTTTGTCAATAATCAGTTTATTTTTGTTGCAAGCATCTTTAGCATATCCATACGGCGCAAAGCTTCCAATATATTCTCCTGACTCGACCTTTGCCCTTAAAGCGCTCCTTATTTTGTTGGAAATATCTCGCGCATATAATTCATTTACGACGTTGGTTATTGAAGCAACCATTGGAAAATTTGTGACATTATCAGTGTCTATTCCTTCGTTGACAGAAAAATATCTAACATTATTTTCCGGAAAATATTCGTCTAAAAGCTGGCTCACCATGGCGCTGTTTCTCCCAAGTCGAGACAAATCTTTGCTGATAACAACGCTAATCAACCCCTCTTTAATGTCCTTTAACAAACGATTCAAAGCGGGCCTTTGAAAGTTCACACCCGAAAATCCATCATCAATATATTCCTTCAGATTGATATATCCTAGACTATGCGCAAAATTTCTCAATATTTTTCGTTGATTATCTATTGATTCACTTTCCTTTCCAATCAAGTCTTCGTGGGATATTCTCATATACATTCCAACCATTTTAAATCACATCCTCTTTGTTCGCTTCAAAGCAATTATTTTCTATATATTCATATATTTGTGACAGACATAATTTATATAATATATTGTTTAATTTTTCATTTCCCGATATAATTTCAACTTCAAATTCAAATTTATCAATTGCTCTTGACATATCACATATCAGCTCCAAATTTAATAATTAATATATAATAAAAAGTTATGTCTAATAAATATTAATATCTTTGGTTTTTATTGCATGTCCAAAGAAAAAAACTCAAAATAATGTTTATCACATGTATGGGATTTGGGTGCAACGCGGCAGGAGTGGTTGGTTGCAGGATCATAGACTCGCCAAGGGAAAGAATAATAGCAATACTGACTAATAATTTTACTCCTTGTAATGGACGCTTCCCAACTCTAATCGCGCTAATAACAATGTTTTTTATTGGATTTAGTTCAAACTCAGTTTTAAATAGTTTTATTTGTGCTATATATTTGTCTGGATTAATAATTTTAGGACTGTTAATGACATTTCTGACATCAAAAATTCTATCAACAACAATTCTTAAAGGCCTGCCGTCTTTTTTCACGCTTGAACTTCCTCCATACAGAAAGCCGCAATTCGGCAAGGTGATAATACGCTCTGTTTTTGACAGGACACTTTTTGTTTTGGGGCGGGCGATTTTGGTTGCTGCTCCAGCAGGAGTGGTGATATGGCTATTGTCGAATATATTTGTTGGCGATTTGAGTATTTTAAATCATATCTCAAATTTTCTAGATCCGTTTGCAAGAATTTTTGGGTTAGATGGAATCATATTGGTTGCTTTTATATTGGGATTCCCCGCCAACGAAATCGTGATTCCCATAATGATCATGGGCTATTTATGTCGAGGCAGTCTTGTTGAATATGAAAATTTAACTGAATTGAAAACGCTGTTTTTGAGCAATGGATGGACCTGGCTCACAGCTCTTTGCACATCGCTTTTTTGCTTGATGCATTGGCCTTGTTCAACAACCTGCCTGACAATAAAAAAAGAGTGCTCAAGCGTTAAATGGACATTGCTTTCTTTTGCAATACCGACTGTTTTAGGATTTTTGGTTTGCTTTATTGTTGCTAGTTTTTGTCGATTTTTTGGATTAGCATAAAGCATTTTCTGCGCAAATTAACAAAAAATTCATAAATATTAACAAGATATTCATAATTATTTACATTCAATTGATGAATTTGTTAAAAAAGCATGTAAAAATATTACTATAAATGATATATATCAAAATATAGCTATCGATAGGGGTTGATCATAATTAAAAATTAGTTCCACTTAATTTATGTAAAAATTAAAAATATATAATATAATGCCAATATAAACAAAATAATATAAAATAAATACGGATGTGAAAATAATTATGAAAATTAAAATTATTAATTCTAAAGTCAAAAAAAGATTTTTACAAATTTCATCTTGCTTGCTTACTTGCGCTTTATTAATGGTTTCTGTTGCGATTCCTGCTTGGGCAGACAAAGGAAAAGTTTTTAGAGAAATTTTTGGTGATAAAACCGGGACAGAGCTAGTCGAGATAATATTTCCTCCCAAAAAACAAAATGTGAATCCTTATGCAAAGCCAAAAACAGAAGATAAATTTGACAAAGAGTTTAAAAAGATTTTAAAAGATTGTCAAGATCAAATAACGAAGTCTATTGAAGCCAGAGTTGAGGCAGATTTTAATCAGTATGGCAGTTACAACCACTTGAAACTTAATGAGAAACATAAACTAACCAAAGAACGTTATGGACATATTGTTTACGGAGATTATGAAAACGGTTTGCATTCTAAAGGATTGCATTCAGAAAAAGGATTAGAGCTTTTGAAGCAAAGTTTTGAAAATTTTAAGAACAAAATGAAAGAATTTGTTGAAAAAAAAGAAAAAGAATTTAAGTCCGGATCAGAAGCTAATAAATTAAAATCTCTTAAAAGATGGCTGAGCGACAATGAAAAAACTGCTGCGTTTGAAATAGATAATAATAATTCTACAGGTGGTATGAACTATTATAAACTGAATTTTTCTGATGCACCATATGCTGATGGGCGGTATCTTTTTCCCCGAGATTGGAATCTCAGTGACATGAGAAAAGCATTGAACTCTGCCATCATGTCAAATGGAAATAATTCTTATTCATCGACCGTCCATAACATACCGAATCCAATAAATGCCAAGCAAGAAATTAGTGTTAAACTGGCTGTTAATGAAGAAAAAAACAAAATCAAAACATTTTACCCAGTAAATGCCAAGTTCTCGCCTTTGCCTCAAAAAACCATTCAAATCCCTGCTTATTATCAGCCAGTGTGGCAAACATTCTACCCTTGCTCAATAAATGGCACTCGCTTTGTTTTTCATCCATTAATATGGATTAATCCTTATGCTCAAGACCAGTATTTTCAAGGCCCATACGTTCAAGTCCCGTATGACCAAGTCCCGTATGTTCAAGAGCAGTATGTTCAAGGCCAATGTGGTCAAGTCCCATATGCTCAAGGCTCGTATTTTCAAGGCTCTTGCCAAAAAGATGTCAAAAGTTCTGATTCTGATCCAGAAAATCTCAAGGATCAAACCTCTGATTTTTCCAACAATCATAATAAAAATGATAATTAACAAAAAATTCATAAATATTAAAATATAATTAATAATTATTTACATTTAATTGATGAATTTGTTAAAAACCTATGATATAATATTAATATAAACAAAATAAATCAAACGAAAAAAATAAAATCAAGATAATATAAAAATGAAAGGAATTTGAAAATAACCATGAAAATTAAAATTTTTAATATAAAAATGAAAAAAGGATTTTTAAGAATTGCAGCTTCTTTGCTTGCCTGCGCCTCATTAATGGTTTCTGTTGGGATTCCCGGTCAAGCAGCCAAAGAAGGAGTTTGGCCCAAATTTTCCAGTGCAAATATTGACACATTAAAAAGAGAATGTCAACAACAAATTGAAGATAAAATTAAAGGCTGCTTATCAGCAGATTTTGGCCCAAATGACTCTATTGAAATTGGTAACTATACATTCACGAAAAAACGTTATCAGCATATTGCTTATGGAGACTATGAAAATGGCGTGAGTTTTAGTGGGCTCCACATGAACTGTGGATTGAAACTCCTTGAAGAAAGTCTTAGAATTTTTAAGAACAAAATAGGAGAAGCGTTGAACAAAAATCCAAATTTAACCATTTTAAGCAATAAAGAGAAAGAAGCTTTGAAAACCAATGAAAAATTAATCAATGAAAAGAAAAAGCAGTTGGAAAAAGATCCAGATTTCATCAAATTAACCGATGAAGAGAAAAAAGCGAAAGAGAAAAAAGAGCTGGAAAGCGATCCAAATATAATCAATTTAACCGATGAAGAGAAAAAAGCGCTGGAAAGCAGTTCAAATTTAACTAATTTAACCGATGAAGAGAAAAAAGCGCCGGAAAGCAATTCAAATTTAACTAATTTAACCGATGAAGAGAAAAAAGCGTTGAAAGAAAAAGCAGCGTGGATAATATGTAAAGAAGCGCTGGAAAAAGATATTAATGCTTATAAAGATCTTCCTAATGATCTTCCTAATAAAGATAATAATTCCAACAAATTGATGCACCTCCAACTGATTCATTCTAATGTCAGTCACACTAGTCGCTATTTGTTCCCTGAAAACTGGGGATTTACAGAATTAAAGAAAGCATTGGAGATTGCTATTGGTCAAAAAGCTGGATTTGAAAAAATTTTGACGGAAAAATCTAAAGAAATTACTACAAAGAAAGACGAAATTCAAGCTGAGTTAATAAAATTAGAAGAGAACAATAAAGACATCATAAAATCTGCAAATATTTCAGTGCTTACAAACGAAAATGAAGAAACCAAAAAAGACAAATTAAATAATCTACTTAAGCAATATGCGTTAAACGATATGCTTTATGGTTGTGAAAAAAAGCAACTGGCATTAAAAGATGAGTGTTTTCCTAATTTATATGGTTATGACCACAAAAACGGCAATTCGGTCTCTTTCCACATTATAGATATTGGTGAAGTAAAAGACAATAAGAAAAATGGACAAGAAATTCTGGTTCAACTAGTGACTGACGAGTTGAGTAAAGAAATAGTGACTTTTTTCCCCATAAGTGTTCAAAAGCTCGAAGAAGGACAATGCTGCATAGTTCCAAATGAAGGAGAGGATTATGTGGACGATAACTCCAATAATTCACCTGAAACTGACAACAATTCGTCTAAAACAAAAGTTTATGATATTTTTCAACTAGATAAACTAGATAACAAACAGTTTCTGAAAAGAACCGAATTTGAAATATCCGACAAATTTAAAAATAATGCAAGCAGCTTAATCAATAATAGAAATATGAATGTTTTGCGTGGTATTTTAAATAAATTTGAAAATCATAAAAAAGATGAGCAAAGTGGAAAATATTTTAAGGAGTTAGATGACTTTGTTAATAGCAAACTAACCAACTATATTGAAAGCGCAAAAAATGAGACAGAATCAATCAAAAAAGTTGACACTCTCGATGAATCAAATGCTGGCGCTTCAAATGAAAAAGACAAAAAATTGCAAAAAACACAATTAATTAAAAAGCTGAAGTCCGAGTTTGAAAAATTAGGAAAGAATACCGGTTTACCTCAAAATTCTGACAAAACAGAAGAAAGTTATGATGAAAAAGAACTAGTTGAAACAAAAATATTTATGCTAACGACCATACTGGGCAATGTATCCAATATTAATACGACAATCAAGGATGTTAGTGGTCAACTTAAAAATAAGATTGATATATTCAAAAATAAAAAAGATGATTTAGGCGAATTAAAAAGCACCATATGTAATATTCGGAAACAATTGGCAAAATGTGTTGAACTTATGCAAAAAGACAATATAGAGACGTTGTTATTAAAATCGGAATATTCGGATAAATGCGAATTCGCTCAAGGTGGGTTAGATTTGTCAGAAGAAGTGAAAGGCCTTAATTCGCTTGATAAATATGTGAGTGAACTAGATCAGCTTTTAAACAACTTGCTTCGAGATAATACGATTTTTTCAAGGGTAATGGAGTTTATGAAAAATAAGTTGGATAAAGAAGATAAAATAGAAAAGGACAAAGGAAAATCAAAAGAAGAAAAGAAAAAAGAAAGAGACGCAAAAAAAGCAGCAAAAAAAGCAGCAAAAAAACCAACAAAAATCGAAAGAATAGAAAAAAAAGCAAAAAAAGCAGCAGAAGAAAAAGCAAAAAAAGCAGCAAAAGCAGCAAAAGAAGAAGCAGCATGAGAAGATGATGATCTACCTGTTGACATATTCGGTTGATTTGATATAATGATAGTGTATTAAGAGTGTTGAAAATATTTAACACTCTTAATTTTTTTGCTGTTTGGACCAGATTATTTGAGACTTATGTTAAAAAATGATTTATTTAGGAATATTATTATGGTTTTAAAAAAATTATATAGAAAATATAAAAGTTTGATTTTATATATTTTTTTTGGCATATGCACAACATTTGTCAACATAGCCTCATTTTGGCTCATGGCGCATATTTTTAATTTTAAAGCTGTTTTTAGCTCAATTGTTTCGTGGATTTTAAGCGTTATTTTTGCATATATAACAAACAGAAGCTGGGTTTTTGAATCAAGGGCCAAGGGATCAAAAAACATATTCAGAGAAATTTATTCGTTTTTTGCTTGTCGCTTTGCAACGGGCGTTTTAGACTGTTTTATAATGTTTTTGTGTGTTGATATTTTTGGATTTAATGATATGATAATAAAAATTTTGTCAAATATTATGGTTGTTGTTTTAAACTATGTTGCAAGCAAAATTTTTGTGTTTAAAAATGCTAAAAATTAGTTGACAGACATCTGTTGGTTGTGATATAATTAGACCTTGTTGACCGGCTTTGTCATTGATTATTAGTATATTTTATATTGTTTTTTTAATTAATATTGTGAATGGAGAATGTTTTTCAGATGATTAATTTTAATGAGCCGCCTGTTTTGGAGGATGCGCTAAAATATATTAGACAAGCTTTTTTGAACAAGAAGGTTTGCGGAGACGGAGAATTCACAAAGCTTTGCAACAGATGGTTTGAAGAGAAAACAAAAACAAAAAAAGCCCTTCTAACAACATCTTGCACAAGCGCTTTGGAAATGTCTGCAATTTTATGTGATATATCGCCTGGCGACGAGGTGATCATGCCTTCATACACCTTTGTTTCGACTGCGAATGCTTTTGTTTTGCGCGGAGCAAAAGTCGCCTTTGTCGACATACGTCCAGACACCATGAACATAGACGAAAAATTAATTGAAAACGCAATAAATTCCAAAACAAAGGCCATAGTTCCGGTCCACTATGCTGGAGTTTCGTGTGAGATGGATAAAATCATGCAAATTGCAAAAAGATATGGTTTAAAAGTTGTTGAAGACGCGGCGCAAGGGGCTTCGAGTCTATATAAAGGCAAACCTTTAGGGACTATTGGAGACTTTGGCTGCTATAGTTTTCATGAAACTAAAAACTATAGTATGGGCGAAGGAGGAGCGATTTTAATTCAAGATTCCAAATATGTTGAAAAAGCAGAAATAATCAGAGAAAAAGGGACCGATCGAAGCAAATTTTTCAGAGGTCAGGTTGATAAATACACATGGGTTGATCGGGGTTCGTCATATTTGCCAAGCGACATTAATGCGGCTTATTTGTGGGCTCAATTGCAAAAAATAGAAGATATATATAATAGCCGGATGCTTGCTTGGAATTTATATCGCGAAGGCTTGCAAAATCTGGCGGATCTGGGGCTAATAGAGCTGCCAACAATTCCAGAAGGCTGTTGCCACAATGCCCATATGTTTTATATAAAAGTTAGAGATATCACCGAGCGGACAATTTTCATAAAATATCTGAAAGAAAATGGCATTTGCGCTGTTTTTCACTATATTCCCCTTCATTCAGCGCCAGGAGGGGAAAAATTTGGCAGGTTTAATGGAATTGATCGCTTCACAACCAAAGAAAGCGAGAGGATTGTCCGCCTGCCCCTATACTATCAAATAAAGCCTTCGGACATTGAATATATTGTTGACAAAATTCAAAAATTTTTCATTTGATCATATGTTAAAAAAAAAAAAAAGGGGGGAGTTTGGTGAAAAAATTATCATTTGTCATACCTTGTTATAATTCTGAAAAAACAATTGAAAATGTTATAAATGACATAAAAAAAGTTGTTGAAAACAGAGATGCATATGATTATGAAATAGTTTTGGTTAATGACTTTTCAAAAGACAGAACATCAAGCGTTTTAGAGATGCTTGCGATGAACGACGAAAAAATAGTTGTAATAAATTTTGCCAAAAATTTTGGTCAGCACGCAGCTTTAATGGCTGGATTTAGACATTCCAGAGGGGACGTTGTCATATATTTAGACGACGATGGCCAGTGTCCTGTTGAGCGAGTTTTCGACCTAATAGAGCCGCTTTATGACGATTTTGACATTTCCATTGCAAAATATCACAAGAAAAAGCAGTCTGGATTCAAAAATTTTGGAAGCAAAGTAAATGACATAATGGCAGAGCATTTGATCAACAAGCCAAAAGACCTTGCTCTGAGCAATTTTGGCGCCATGAAAAGGTTTGTTGTCGACGAAATCGTGAAATACACTAACTGCTATCCATATATTGCAGGACTTATGCTTCGAACAACCTCAAAAATAGCAAACGTTGAAATGGAGGAAAATGAAAGGCAAAGCGGCTCAACAAATTATAATATACACAAGCTGTTGTCGCTGTGGTTGAATGGATTCACTTCTTTTTCAGTTAAGCCGCTGCGATTTGCTTCAGTTGCTGGGATGCTTTTTGCTCTGATTGGATTTGCTTTTGGAATATACACAATAATAACCAAGCTTATTTACAATGAAAATGTTTTAATGGGATACAGCACAACGGTTGCGCTTTTGACTTTTTTTAATGGGCTTAATTTAATGGTCCTTGGAATGATCGGCGAATATGTCGGTAGAATATTTATTAATCTCAACAATTCTCCTCAATATGTCATACGAAACAGTTTTAATTTGAAAAGAGAGGATGGAGATTAAATTTTATGATCAATCAAAAAGCAAATAAAACAAGATTTGTTTGGATTTTTTGCGTCATATTAACATTTTTATATGCAATGCTTTTATTTTTCGCATATAAGCCTCTAGCCAGCCCTGACGCAACCGAAACAGATTTGCCAGCTCATATCAAAGCGGGAATTGAAGACAAAAGTGTATATAGCTTAACATATATAATTTTGGGCCTGCTTTGGCGATTACCACACGGATCTTGCTTTATTGCATTATTTCTCGCTTTGTTTTTGTGTTTATCTGTGCTGTTCACATTTATCTTATTAAAAAAACTTGTCGGAAATGTCCAAAATCATTGGCTATACATCATATCTTTGATTTTAAACATATATATGCCGCTATATATTCCAATCATCAACAAAGACATGTATCTTGGCATGCTTTCTTTTAACCTATACCACAATCCAACATATATAACCATGAAGCCGTTTGCAATTTTATCTCTTTTCTTATTTATTCAAATTAGGGAGAAAATTTTAGAAAAAGAGCTTGATGTTTCTAAATATATACTTTTTGCTCTGGCGCTTTTTATCGCGACCTGGTTTAAGCCGAGTTTTGCGTTTGGATTTATTCCTTGCGTGGTTTTGGCTGTTTTGATTGATTTTTTTAGAGGCAAATTAAAAAATATTAACAAATTCATATTTTTAGGATTTACGTTTGCGCCGACCGCGCTTTTGATGTTGTGGCAAAGGACGCAGCTTTTTAACGATGATAGCGTCAGCGAAATATCAATTGGAATATTCAAGGTTTGGAGTTTATACGTTCGACATCCACTGGCAGCGCTAATTTTGTCCCTAGCCTTTCCAATTGTTGTTTTGATCTTTAACTTTAAGGATCTTGCAAAAGACAAGGTCTATAGATTCAGTTGGATTTTTGCTGTGTTTAATGTTTTGATTTTTGCTTTTTTATATGAATCAGGGCCACGAATGGCGCACGGTAATTTTGGTTGGGGCGCGCATTTTGCTGTTGGAATTTTGTTTATTTTATCCATCGCAAAGTTTATACAAAAAATAAAAAAAATCAATATTGAAAAAACAGTTTTTGGTTCGCTTGTTTCGAGAATGCATTTAATTGCTGAGCTAAATTATTTTTTACAATTTTGTTTTTTGAAATTTTCGTTTTGAATTGAGGTGTTTGTGGTTTGCTTAGAAAATCAAAAATATTTAAATATGGTTTGTGGATTGTTTTTGTTTTTTCTCCCTTCATTTTGATGCTAATTTTGTCGAAAATATGGTGTCAAAACATATTTTTAGCAAGGCCCTTTTGGAGTGATGAAGTGGGATATTGGAGAGAAATATATTCCTTTGCTGAGTGTGGCTTTAAAACCGGATATATTGGAATTAACGAATTAATTCCCAAAGTTGGCCAATTCAGCACTCACAGCTTTTTCCCAGCATTTTTTTACTATCCCTTTGCTAAAATATTAAATTGGCCGGTTAATGGAATTGTCATTTCAAACTTGATTTTCATTATTGTTTGTTTTGCTTTGGTTATCGTCATATATAAACCAAACATATCACAAACTCTAATGCTAACATGTTTATATTCATTTTTTTCGCCCGTTCTACTGTTCGTTGAAACGTCCATGACTGAAATTTTAAATTATGGATTTTTAGCATTATTTTTCGTGCTTTTCTATAAATACTGGAGCTCGGAAGGAAAACGCCGAAAATATTTCTTGATTTTGACAATACTTGCTGGGACAATTTGCTCATTTTATAGAATTATTTATATTGTTTTACTTATCCTCCCCGTTTTGGTTTTAAGCGATTTCAAGCTCAAAAAATTTACTGCATTATTATTACCCTATGGCATATATTCAGGATTGCTGTACCTTGTGACCTCAATTTTCACAGCTCCATACCAATTTGGCGTTTTATATAAATTCACCCACTCACCAAGTATACTTTCATCAATTAAAGTGATTTTGTTAAACTGTAAATCCAACATAAAGAATTTATTCAGTTTAACAAACGGATATGACCTCGAAGCCGGTTTTAGATCACTATATGTTCTTGTTTTAGCAATATATTTGTTTTGTATATTTTTAGATATTACTGTT